>NZ_JBPGXU010000043.1:0-31111 GCF_056755675.1 Luteibacter sp. KNZ12-1A
TGGCCGCCGCCTGCGCCGGCACGGCCTCGCAGCACTTCATCGTCGACCAGTCGTTCGCCACGGCGATCAGCCAGTACCAGTCGACCATCCCGACCGGCTGGGTGGGTGTCGGCGGCAGCCCGGCCGTCGTCGCCGCCGTCGAGAGTGCCGACGGTACGATCGGCTACGCCGAATCGGCCAACCTGAAGGCAGCCGCTCCCAACGTGCCACATGTCAAATATGCCATGGTCGGCGGCAAGGACCCGTATGCCGACTTCCCAGGTTCGCTGGCCGTCCTTTGGCTTATCGACCGAGCTCTTTCGACGGTTCCGGATATTAAGAGTGGCCGTCCAATCGTCGTCGCAGTTACACCGAGTGTTGCACCACGATGCCTTCTTCTAATCGATCCCGCAGCCTACGCCAATATTACTTCGCGTTATCCAATCATGGGTGTGTCGTACTTGATCGCCAACTATCAGGGTAATGGTGCGGATGTGACAGCCGTGCGTGGACTGATCGGTTCTGCATACGGGGATCATTCCAGCGTAAACACCATCGGACCTAATACCGGTTACGCCTTTTTGTTTGGCGGACCCTTGCTAAATCAGGACGCAGTTGACGCATGTGTCAATCCATGAATTGCGCTGAGTGATAAGGACTTGTCCTTGAGTCATGTATGAAAGGCTGCATGTAGCACGAATTCGATGCTTAGCAAGAACTACTTCTTCGGATGTCATACGGCATCCATATTCCACTACTGAGGTACAGCCATGACGACCGGACGATCGACGATCAAGAACCGCCAGGCGACGAAGCGCTGGCTCGCCCCCGCTGCCCGCTGCGCCATTCCCTTGCTCATGGCGGGGATGGCATTGCCCGCGGCGGCGCATAACAAGAACGCCTACGTGGCGAACGAAATCGACAACACCGTTTCCGTGATCGATACGGTGACCAATACCGTGACCGCCACGGTGCCGGTGGGTGCTAATCCGCTGGGCATCGCGGTCAGCCCCGATGGCTCCGGTGTGTATGTGGCCAACGCCCTGGACAACACCGTCTCGGTGATCGACGCGGCCACGAACGCCGTGACCGCCATGGTGCCGGTGCAGAACACGCCCGTGGCCGTGGCGGTCAGCCCCGATGGATCCGATGTGTACGTTGCCAATGCCAACGAGAACACTGTTTCCGTGATCGATACGGCGACCAACGCCGTCGTCGCCACGGTTCCGGTGGGTAGCGCACCTTTCAGCATCGCGGTCAGCCCCAACGGAGCCCGCGTGTACACGGGAAATACCGGCGACAACACCGTGTCGGTGATCAACTCGCGTACCAACGAAGTGATCGCGACGGTACCGGTCGGAACCACGCCATCCGGCCTGGGCATCGGCCCCTTGGGCGCCCGTGTGTACGTCGCCAATGCCGGCTCGAACAACGTGTCCGTGATCGATGCGTTCACCAACAAGGTGACCGCCACGCTGACGGCTGGAAACGGCGCCGAGGCCGTCGCCACGAGCCCCATCGGGCTTCCGGTGTACGTCTCCAACTCGGTCGACAACACCGTTTCCGTCATCAACCCGCTCAACAAGAGCGTGATCGCGACGGTATCCGTTGAAAATACACCGCAGTCCATTGCGGTCAGCGACAGCACCGGTCGCGTCTATGTGGCCAATGCCGGGTCGAATACCGTTTCGGTCATCAACCCGTATACCAACAAGGTGATCGCCACCGTGAATGTCGGTAGCGTTCCCGCCGCGGTGGCTACCCAGCCGCAGTGGTGAAGTAGCCAGTGAAAAAACGGCCATCCCGGATGAGATGGCCGTCATCGGTCCGAAACCTTCCGATCGCATGCTCGATGGGACTAAGGAGGGGACGCATGCGCGGTACGCGAAGCGAAGGTTTCAGCCTGCTTGAAACGCTGGCGGCTTTGGTCCTGCTGGCCTTGTGTTTCGGCGCGCTCATGCGCGCGACCGGTTCATCCGTCGCCCTGAACGCACGTGCGGCGGATTACACGCAAGCATCGCTCTGGGCGAACGGCCTGCTCGATCGTACGTTCGTGGCCGAGTTTCCTTCGGAGGGCGTGCATACGGGGCGATTCGACGATACCTATCGCTGGACGATGAAGGTGAGCACTCCGGCGGATACGGCAACCGTCGCCACCCTGGTTCCGATGCATCTTTACAGGATCGAGTTGACCGTCGAGTGGGACGTGGGCGGAAAAACCCTGTCCTCCCGCTTCGAGACCCTGCGTACCGTGTCCGAGAAGCCGCGCGTACCCAAGGTTTCCGTATATGCCTCGGGGGATTCGTGAAGAGCCAGGCGGGTTTCAGTCTCATGGAAACACTCGCGGCGCTCGCCCTGTTGGCGTTGCTGCTGCTGGGCGTGACCGCGGCGTTGCAGACGATGACGCAATCCACGCGTGCCGGCATGGCCGTGACCGAACGGCTCGACCAGATAAGGGCCGCGCAGATGCATGTGCGGCGGGCGTTGTCCACCGCCCTGGCGTACCCGTGGGCGTTGCGTGCCGATAAGCACCCCATCGTGGTTCGTGGGACGGCCGGTGAGGTCACCTTCGTCGCGCCGGGGCCCGGCTATCTGTCGAAGAGCGGTCTTCAGCTCCAGCGCCTGGCGTTGGTCGGGCGCGATGGCGACTTGCGGTTGCAGGCCGAGTTCGCACCGCTGGCGTCGCGCGATGCCGCACAGGTCGTCCCGTCGCAGCCGGAGGTCCTGGTCGATCATGTGTCGTCCGGGCGCTTCGTCTATAGCGGCGTCGATGACGAGGGCAATCCGGTGTCATGGCAGGACACATGGCCGTACGGCGATCGCCTGCCTTCCATGATCGGCCTCGAACTGACGTTGGCCGGCGGGATGAAGTGGCCGACGATCGCTGTCCCCTTGCGGATGGACCCCGCCGCGATCGATGCACGCGAAGCCATGGCGCGATTGACGTCGGCGGACGGAAAGCGATGAAAGCCTTTCCCTGGAACATGAAGCAACGCGGCGTGGCCTTGCTGGTGGTCCTTTGGGGCTGCACGTTGGCGGCGATCACCCTTGGCGCACTGGCGACGAGTGCCCGCGTGGAGAGCACGCAGGCGCGTGGGCAGTCGCTGCGGCTGGAGGCGTTCTATGCGGCGGAGGCGGGCATCGAACGCGCCGTGTTCATGTTGAATGCGCGGGAAGACACGCAGCGCTGGATCGCGGACGGTCGGGCTTATGGCTTTCGGTTGGGTCGTGCCGACGTGCGACTGGATATCAGCGACGAGGATGGCAAGGTCAACCTCAACACGGCGCCGCCTGAACTCATCGGGCGGCTACTGTCGGCTTCGGGCGTGGGTCCCTCGCTGGTACCGCGGTTTCAAGCGGCCATCGCCAGTTGGGGAACGCGGGGTCACATGCAAGCGTCGTTGTTGCTGGCGAAAGGCGGATTCAGCAGCATCGACGAACTCTACCGGGTGCCTGGGATCAGCGCCGATGCCGTCGAGAGGATCGTTCCGTTCCTGACGTTGTGGACTCCCGATCCACCGAATCTCGCCCATGCCGCCCCGGCGGTCGTGGCCGCGGTTACCGGCGCCGGGCCGGAGGCCGCAAGATCTTACGTCGATCAGGTGAGAGCGTTACCGCCGGGCGCTTCCGCGCTGCCGATGCTTCCCGGGACGGGATCGGGCAACGCGGCGAAGGGTTTCAGCGGGATCGTCAGTATCACGTCGCGGGCGCAACTGGCCGAAGGGCCGGCGCTGACCCTCGATGTCACCCTCATCATGCATAGCGAACCCGGGAATCCGCGGCCTTATCGCATCGTGCGCTGGGCGGAACGTTCGTCTGAAAAGAACCTGTAGGCGATTCCTACGGCATACTCCTGCCACGTCACGGCACGGCAACACGCACCCGCCACTCTCGCAGGCCTCGATAACCATGATGGTTCTTGCATGACACGCTTTCTTACGATCGGCGTCGCCGCATGGGTGGTCGTGCTGGCAGGATGCTCGACGCTGCCCCAGCCGCGCGACGACGGATCGCTCCAGCGCGAAGCGCTGGCCGGCACGGAGAAGCCGGTGCCCAAGCCGTTGACGATAGGCACGACGAATCCGCAAATCCCTGCGGTCACGCAGCCCGACGTCACCACGGGCACGGGTGAATTCGTCAAGGCGGTGGGCTTGCCCAAGCCGAAACCGGTGGCCGCGGGTGCGGGCACGGTGACCTTCAATTTCGAGAACCAGCCCGTGGAGTCGGTGGTGAAGGCCATCGTGGGCGACCTCCTGCACGAGAACTATTCGATCGTTCCGGGTGTGCAAGGCAACATTTCTTTCTCGACCTCGCAGCCGGTCACCACCGACCAGGCGCTTCCCATCCTGGAGACGTTGCTGTCGTGGACCGGGAACGCATTGGTGCGGAACGGCGACCGCTACGTGGTCATGCCCGCGAAGGACGCGGTGGCGGGCAACCTCGTGCCGAGCATGGGCGCCACCGCACCGCCGGGCGGCCTGCAGGCGCGCCTGTTTCCCCTGCGCTTCATCTCGGCGACCGAGATGCAGAAACTGATCAAGCCCTTCGCACGGCCCGATGCCACCTTGCTGGCCGACCCCACGCGCAACGTGTTGGTGATGGCCGGCACGCCGACCGAACTGGAGAACTACCAGCGCACGGTGCAGACCTTCGACGTGGATTGGCTGCGCGGCATGTCGGTGGGCGTGTTCAGCCTGCAACGCGCGGAAGTGAAGGACCTGACGCCAACGCTCGACAAACTGTTCGGTGAGAAGGGCAACACGCCGATGGCCGGCATGCTTCGCTTCATCCCCATCGAGCGGACCAATTCCCTCGTGGTGATCAGTCCCCAGCCCGTGTACCTCGACGAGGTGAGGAGCTGGATCGATCGCATCGACCGGGGCGGCGGCAACGAGCCACAACTTTATGTGTACGACGTGCGCAACGTGCAGGCCGCCGATCTCGCCGATTACCTGTCCGACATCTATGGCGGCGGCTCCAGCGGTGGCGGTTCCGGCGATCGCGGCGGCAAGGTCGGGCCGGGGCTCAGTTCCGGCACCCTCGGCGGCGACAGCGACCTCGGCAATCGTGGCGGCTCGGGCCTCGGTAGCACCACGGGCGGTTTCGGCAACAGTTCGTCGTCGAATTCAGGCCTGCTCAACACCACGAACAACAGCGGCCTCAACGGCTCGTCCTCCGGCATGAGTGGCGGTTCCTCGTTCGGCTCGGGCAGCGGTTTCGCCGGCAGCGGGTTCGGTGACGACGACACCTCGTCGCGTCGCCAGCGTAACGGGCCGGTCACGACGGACGAAGGCGTGCGCATCACCTCGGTGGATGCGAACAACCAGCTGATGGTGCGCTGCCGTCCGTCGCAGTGGACGGAGATCGAACAGGCGATCAAGCGCCTGGATGCCGTGCCGCTGCAAGTGCAGATCGAGACCCGTATCCTCGAAGTGGCCTTGACCGGCGATTTCCAGTTCGGCGTGCAGTGGTACCTGGAAGGCCTGGTCGGCGGCACCAACGGCTCGGTGGGGCAACCGGGCAACAAGCAGCAGTGGGCACTGGGCAACGGTGGCAACGTCTACAACCCGAATACCGACAGCTTCTTCTACTCGTTCGTCAACAACAACCTCGCCGTCGCGCTGCGCGCGATGGAAACCAGCGGCAACACGAAGACCTTGTCGGCTCCGTCGCTGGTGGTGCTGAACAACCAGAAAGCGCACATCCAGGTCGGCGACCAGATTCCCATCACGCAGACCTTCGTCAACACCAGCGCCAACACGGACAACACGATCGGCCAGGTGGAGTACAAGGACACCGGTGTGATCCTCAACGTGCGCCCGCGCGTGAATCCGGGTGGCCTGGTGTACATGAACATCAACCAGGTGGTGAGCGCTCCGGGCCAGAAGGACGCGACGACGGGCAATTTCCCCATTCAGCAGCGCGAGGTCGCCACCCAGGTGGCGGTCCAGAGCGGACAGACGGTCTTGCTGGGCGGTCTCATCAAGCAGCAGGAAGGTGTCACCGACACCGGCATCCCTGGCCTCAATCGCATCCCGGTCTTTGGACGCCTGTTCGGCCAGACGACCCGCGGTCGCGATCGCACCGAACTGATCGTGCTGATCACGCCACGGGTGATCAGCAACGGCGAGGAAGCCAAGCAGGTGACGGACGAGTACCAGCGGAAGTTCGAATCGCTGCGGCCGGTTCGCGCCGATGCGAAGCTGGGCAGTGGCGAACCCGCCACGGTTCTGCCGCTGGGCAAGCCTTGAGGCGCGCCCGTCCCGGCTAACGTGCCGGGCCGACCAGCGGCGTAGGGTAGGTGGGCTTCGGCCGATACGGCTGCACCGACACCCCCAGGTTCGGCCCCATGCGGTGTTGCAGGCCGGCGGCGTTATAGAGGCCCAGCGTGTTGGTCGGCCGCCGGCTCATCCCTGCATCGATGACGGGCGTGCCCGATGGCACCGCATCGGCCGCCATCAGGCGGCTCAGGCAGGCATAGGAAAGTCCCGCCGACGCCGCATCGGCGGGTTCGACGCAGCCCGCGTTCGCGGCGGCGTGCACGCCTGGCAGGTCCACGACCGATTGCGCCATCGCGCAGGGAGGCGCGAGAGCCAGGCCCATGGCGAGGACTTGCCGAATACGCATGATGATTCCCTCCGTCTGGCCATCCACACCAGATAGCACGTAACCGGTTGCATCGGTAAGCGAATCGGGCGGTGTCATGCGACGGTCATTAATCCTGTCACTGAAATAGCGTCGTTGTGTCATCTGGCGCGCCTAGCCTTCCCCCGAAGACGAGTTCCCGTCCCGTCCGCTCATGCGTGAGGAATGACCGTGGCACGCAGCGTCCTCGCGCTTGTCGCGTGCATGGCCCTGCTTGCGTCGCCGTGGTCGGCGTCGCAGGTGCGCATCAACGCGGGACAGCCACAGGGGTCGGAAGAAACGCATGCGCCCACGCGCTTCGACATCGACGCTCAAGCGCTCGCCACCGCGTTACGCGCTTTCAGCGAAGCCACGGGTATCGCCGTGCTGTTCGACGACGGCCTTGTCGCGGAGAAGCGGTCGCAGGGGCTTCACGGCGTGGCCGCGCCGCGCGACGCGTTGGGCATCCTGCTCGTGGGCACGGGGCTCGTGGCGCACTTTTCCTCGATGAACGCCTTCACCGTCACCGCATCCAGCCAGGCCCCGGCGGACGGCGGCGCCGCGCCGCGCCACGACGCCGCTCCTGTCGGCGACATGCTCGACGAGCGTTCCGCGCGTGCCGTGCAGGTGGCGGTGGAGCGGACCCTGTGCGCGCACGAGGACACGCGGCCAGGCGGGTTCCGGTTGGCCATGCAGCTGTGGATCGGCAACGACGGCGGCGTGACCGACGTGGCGGCGCTGGCCGCTTCCGACGACCCGCGGCGTGACGGCCGGGTGCTCGCCGCGCTTCGTTCATTGCGCCTGCCGGCGGATGTCCATCGATCCAGTCCCGTGACGGTCTTGCTGACACCCTCGGTCAAGGCCGACGGCGCTTGCCGGGCCCACCGCGCAAGGGAGGGCTGACGATGGAAACCTCGCTGCTCGGGCTCTTCCTCGACAACTACGAGGACTTCCGTCGCCGGCTGCGCCGCCGTTTGCGGTCGGACGACCTGGTCGACGACGTGCTCCAGGAAACCTACCTGCGCGTGGAGCGGCTCGATCCCAACGTTGAGCGAGCGACGCATCCCACCGGTTACCTGTTCCGCATGGCGCTGAACATGGCGGCCGATCACCATCGTTCCTCCAGCCGCCTGTTGACGGGCGAGGAGATCGACGAGCTGGTGCACGGCGCGGACGACCAACTCGACCCACCCACCGTGCTCGCTTCGCGGCAGGACCTCGCCGCCCTCGCCGAGGCGCTGGACATGCTCACCCGCCGCCAGCGCGAGATCCTCATCGCGGCGCGGGTCGACGAGCAGCCGCAGGCGGCCATCGCGGCCCGCCACGGCATCTCGGTGCGCATGGTGGGAAAGGAATTGAAGAAGGCACTTGAGACCTGTGCCACAAAAGTGGGACGCAAATCCGTTCAGCGGTTCGGTCCGGGTGCCGGAGATCCGTCTTGAGCGATATGGGAACGACCAGCATCCACGAAAGCGAGCGCCAGGCCCGGGCCTGGCTCGTCCACCTGACCTCGGGGGCGGCCACCCGTGAGGACGGTGAGGCGTTCCGTCGCTGGTGCCAGGCGAACGAGCAGCATGCCGCCGCCTTCGCCCGCACGCGGCGCATGTGGGAGGACCTGGGGCCCGCCATCGCCCGACGGGCCGAGCGCATGGATCGGGAGCAGCCATCCGCGCCTCGCCATGGCGTACGCATGAACCGCCGGATGTTCCTCGCCACGGCGGTCAGCGCGTCGGTCGCCGCCGTGCTGATCGGGCGCTACGGCACGGACCTCATGCCCGGCGCGGCGGATGGCTCGCGGCTGCGCACGGCGGTCGGTGAGCAGCGTAGTGTCGAAGTGGTGCGGGGCGTCACGGTGGAAATGAACACGGCGACCGATATCGGGCTGCGTGGCAGCGGCAAGGCCGTCACGGGCATGCGCCTGCGCAGTGGCGAGGCCGTGGTCCGCGTCGACGCCTCGCGCACGTCGCCTTTCGTCGTCGAACTGGCCGACGCGACCCTGATCTCCACGCCGGGCACGTCGTTCGCCGTACGCTGCATCGACCGCGAAGCCGCGGTGACATGCCTCGACGGGCACGCGGTGCTCACGCTGGGCGCGGCCAGGACCGAGGTGAAGCCGGCCCAGCAAGTGGCGTTCGACGACCATGGCATGGCGCCCGCCGTGGCGGTGAACCCGGACACCGCGCTCGCCTGGCGCCAGCGTGTGCTGATCTACGACAACCAGCCATTGGCCGATGTCGTCGCGGACATCAACCGCTATCGTCCCGGCCGCATCGTCATCACCGACCATGCGCTCGGCGAGCGGCGCGTGCATGCGCGCTTCACGCTCGACCAGATGGCCGACGTCGCCACGCTCATCCAGGACGCCTACGGCGCGCATGCGACGCACCTCCCCGGCGGCTGGGTGCTGCTGAGCTGAATGCTTTCCCGGGCCGGCACCGCCGGCCCATGAATTTTTCGTGACAGCGGTTCAGTGCCACCGCTGCCCATGCGTCTTGTGGGCAAACGGGAACATCAGGGGAAAGTCCGCGTGGCTACACGAGCAGTACGGGTGAACGCATGACGCGTATCGCGAACCCTTGGCGCGCCAATGCGTTCGCGCTGGCCATCTCGCTGGGACTGGCGATTGACGCGGGCGCCCAGGACGCGCCGACCTCGTTCGACGTCAACGAATACGTCGTCGATGGCAACACGACGCTGCAGCCGCTGGATATCGAGACGGCGGTCTATCCCTTCCTGGGGCCGGGCAAGTCGATGAACGACGTCGGTGCCGCGCGAGAGGCCTTGCAGAAGGCCTACCAGGCACGCGGCTTCCAGTCGGTGGTGGTCGACCTTCCGCCGCAGCAGGTGAAGGGCGGGGTCATCCGTTTCCAGGTGACCGAGAACGCCATCGGCCGCGTGCGTGTCGAAGGCGCGACCTACCGTTCGCCCAAGGACATCCGTGACGCGGTCCCCGCCTTGCGCGAGGGCGAGGTACCGAACTTCACCCAGGCCCAGCAGCAGCTCACCGACGTCAATCGCCGTGGCGGCAGCCAGGTGGTGCCCGTGCTCACGCCCGGCAAGCTACCGCAGACGATGGACGTGACCCTGAAGGTCACCGACAGCTCGCCGTGGCACGCGAGCCTGGAAGTCAACAACGACCACAGCGTCAACACGCCCGAGTTGCGCACCGTGGCCAGCGTGCGCGACGACAACCTGTTCCAGGACGGCCACGCGGCTTCGCTCACCTATATCGTCGCGCCGCAGGACAGGAACGCGGCCGAGGTCTGGGCCGGCTCCTATCTGGTTCCGCTCGGCGGCGACTGGAGCGTGCTGGCCTCGGGCTACAAGTCCAACAGCAACGCCAATGCCGTCGGTGGCACGACGGTGCTGGGCAAGGGCAACGCGGTGGGCTTCAGTTTCATCCGTACGCTGCCGACGCACGGCGAGTACTCGCAATCGTTGTCGATGGGCCTCACCCGCAAGCACTTCGACCAGAACATCAGCCTTTCAGGCCAGACCTCGAAGGCCCCGATCACTTACATCCCGCTCAACGTCACGTACCAGGGCCAGTCGATCGGCGAAACCTCGATCAGCACCATCGCGATCGGCGGCACCCTCGGTTTCCGTGCCGGCGGCAGCAACGCGGCGGAGTTCGACAACCAGCGCTACAAGGCGCGGGCCAACTTCTTCTACATGAAGTTCGACGGCGGCCACACGCGGAACTTCGCCAACGGCTTCAGCCTCGCCGGGCGGCTGGGCCTGCAGCTGTCGAATTCGTCGTTGATCTCCAGCGAACAATACGCGGCGGGCGGGCAGAGCAGCGTGCGCGGTTACCTCGAAGCGGAGCAAACCGCCGACCATGGCGTCACGGGCTCCATCGAATTGCGTACGCCGTCGATCGCAGCGCACCTCGGCACATGGGTGAACGACTGGCGCTTCCACGCCTTCGTCGACGCGGCGCACCTCGTGCTGATGAACGCGCTGCCCAGCCTCGTCGACCCGGCCGATCCGGCGGCCGGCAGCACGCGCGTGAACAGCTACGACCTGTCCAGCGCGGGCCTGGGCACGCGCTTCCAGCTATTCAACATCGCCACCGGCGCGTTCGAGGTGGCCTATCCGTTCAAGGACGGGCAGGCGACGCGCGCACACGACACTCGCATTCATTTCTCACTCAAAGCGGATCTCTGACCGGCAGGTCGGACCACAGACATCCAGGGGTATCACCGTGACTCGACTCTTGTTCCTGACCTGCTTGCTTCTCATCGGCTGGGTGCCGGCGGCTTACGCCGACGCCTCGTGGTGGAACCAGGACTTCGCCTTCCGCAAGGCGATCACCATCGACACGACGGCCAAGGGTGGCAACGTGACGACCGCCGTCGGCCGCACCCCGCTGCTGGTGCGCCTGCATTCGGGCAATTTCACTTTCGACGGCGTGTCCGAGACCGGCGCCGACGTTCGCTTCGTCGCGGCCGACGACAAGACCCCGCTGAACTATCAGGTCGAGAGCTTCGACCCGGTGCTGGGCGTGGCCCTGGTCTGGGTGGACGTGCCGCAGCTCGGCGCGGACAGCCAGCAGCAGGTCTGGATGTACTACGGCAACCCCAAGGCGCAGGGCGCCGAGAGAGCCGGCGCCGTGTTCGATGCCGATTACGCCGCCGTCTACCACTTCGAGGAAGCCGCGGGTACGCCGCCACAGGACGCCACCGCCTACGCGAACAACGCCGTGGGGAACGATATCCTCACCGCCGACGGCATCATCGGCAAGGCCGCGCGCTTCGACGGTTCGAAGATCGTCACCCTGCCGGGCAGTGTCTCGATGAATGTCGCCGAGGGCGGCAGCTTCACGTTCAGCGCATGGATCAAGCCCGACACGTTGCCGGCGGGGCGTACGCTGGTCTATGCACGCCGCCAGGGCGAGCAGAAACTGCTGGTCGGGCTCGACAACGGCGTGCCCTTCGTCCAGGTGAACGACGCCACCAGCGCCGCCGGTGAACCGCTCAAGGCCGGTGCATGGACGCATCTGGCCGTCACCGCCACGGGCAGCGATGTCGAACTGTACGTCGACGGCAAGCCTTACGCGAAGCTGGGGACGAAGCTCCCCGCGATGACCAGCCAGGCCACCCTCGGCGGCGACATCGCCGGCCAGGCTGAATCCTTCGTGCCGTTCGCCGGCCTGATGGACGAAGTGCGCCTCTCGCGGATCGCCCGTCCCGCCGTCGCCATCGCGGTCGACGCGCAGACCCAGGGCGCCGAATCGAAGTTGCTCACCTATGGCGCCGACGAGAAGCAGTCCGGCGTGGGCTTCGGCTATTTCGGCATCATCGTGAAATCCGTGACCGCCGATGCCTGGGTGGTGATCGGCATCCTGCTCGTCATGGCGGCGATCTCCTGGGTGGTCATGTGGCAGCGTGCGGCCTATGTCAACAAGGTGACCCGCGCGAACGAGGATTTCCTCGACGCCTTCCGCCAGCAGGGCCGCAACATCCTCGCGCTGTCGCGCGATGCCACCGCGTCGCGGTTGCAGGATGCCTCGCTCTATCGTCTCTACAAGGTCGGCGCCGCCGAAGTGTGGAACCGCCGCGACGAGGATGGCCAGGATCACATCGCATCGGAGTCCATCGAGGCGATCCGCGCCACCATGGATTCGGTGCTGGTCCGCGAGAACCAGGCCCTGTCCAGGTCGATGGTGCTGCTCACCATCGCGATCTCCGGCGGCCCCTTCCTGGGCCTGCTCGGCACCGTGGTCGGCGTGATGATCACCTTCGCGGCGATCGCCGCGGCGGGCGACGTGAACGTCAATGCGATCGCCCCCGGCATCGCCGCGGCGCTGCTCGCCACGGTGGCCGGCCTGTTCGTCGCGATCCCGGCACTGTTCGGCTACAACTACCTGCTGATCCGCAACAAGAACGTCACCGCGAACATGCAGGTGTTCGTGGACGAGTTCGTGACGCGCCTCGCCGAGCAGCAGCGCGTCAACCAACCGGCGGCCGTCGCGGCCTGAGGATCGGATCATGCGCGCGCAAGACGACGACAAGCCGTACGACGACATCAACATCACGCCGATGCTCGACCTGGCGTACGTGTTGCTCGTCATCTTCATCATCATGACCACCGCGTCGGTGCAGGGCATCAAGGTGAACCTGCCCAAGGCCAGCGCGGCGGTGAGCATGGCCAAGCCGCAGACCAAGGCCATCACCATTTCGGACACGGGCCAGATCTTCCTCGACGCCTACCCGGTGACACTCGCCGAACTGGAGCAGCGCCTGCGTTCGCTGAAGGCGATCACGCCGGATTTCCCGGTGGTGGTGAAGGGCGATGCCACGGTCCAGTACCAGAAGGTGATGGACATCCTCGACCTGCTGCGTCGCGTGGACCTGCCGCAGGTCGGCCTGGTCACCGGCAAGTCGCCGAAGGGATGAACGCGTGACCTCGTCCCCATCCCCTCGTCGCCAACGCCGCCGCTGGATCGGTCCCGCGGTCGGCGTGGTGGCCATCCTGCTGCTCGGCGCGCTGGTCTGGCATTTCGCCTCCAGCAGCGTCGGCGTGCGGCGGGAGGCGCCGCGCATCGCCACGATCACGCCCTTGCCACCACCACCGCCGCCGCCGAAGGAAAAGCCGCCGGAACCGAAGAAGCTCGAAGACGAGATGAAACCCGTCGACGACAAGCCGCAGGACCAGCCGGAGAAGCCGGTGGACGCGCCCAAGCCGAGCGACGATGTCGCCAGGAACGTGACGATCAATGGTGACGCCCAGGCCGGCACCGACGCCTTCAACATCGGCGCGGGCGACGGCGGCGGCATGGTCGGTTCCGGTGGCGGCACCGGCACGGGCACGGGCAGCTACGACCAGTACCTGGGTTATGCGATCCAGCAGGCGGTGCAGCGCGACGACCGGGTCAACCGCCTCGTGTTCGACGTGCGCGCCGACATCTGGCTCGACGCCGGCGGACGTCTCACCCGCGCCGAACTGGTCGGCTCCAGCGGCAACACGAAAACGGACGAGGCCTTGATCGACGCCTTGCGCGCGATGCCGCGCATCGACGTGGCGCCGCCCTCGTCCCTGCATTTCCCCTTGCGCGTGGCCATCCGCGGGAAGCGTCCCGCATGAGCACCGTCAATACCACCCGGAGAGTTCGCATGATCATCGGAAAGGCCCGCCATCGCCCCGCGCGCGCCATCTTGGCCGCCGCCATCGGCCTGGCGATCTTCGCAGGCTCGGCGCATGCGCAAAGCGCGCCCTCGGACAACGCCACGATCAACCTCGTCCGCCTGCTGGTGAAACGTGGTGTGCTGACGCAGTCGGACGCGGACGGCCTCATCGCGCAGGCGAACGCCGAGGCCGCCCAGGCGCAGAAGCTGGCCGGTACGGCCAATGTCGCGCCGGCCACGCCAGGGCAGGTGCGTGTCACCTACGTGCCGGAAGTGGTGCGTAACCAGATCAAGGACGAACTGCGCCAGGAGGTGGTCGCGCAGGCCAGGACGGAGCATTGGGCCGAGCCGGGCAAGCTGCCGGAGTGGCTCGACCGGATCAGCTGGTCCGGCGACATGCGCGTGCGCGACGAGTTCCACTACTACGACAAGGGCAACGCCTATCCGGTCGTGGACTTCGCGCAACTGAACCGTACCGGTCCCTATGACCTCAACGGCGCGAACCCGCCGCCGTTGCTCAACACCCTGGAGAACCGCACCAATTCGCTGCGCATCCGCGCACGGCTGGGCGTGAACGTGGACCTGGGCAACGACGTGACCGCGGGCATCCGCATCGGCACGGGCAACGACAACAATCCGGTCTCCACCACGCAGACCCTCGGTGGCGGCCTGGCCAAGAAGGACCTCTGGCTCGACCAGGCCTGGCTGGCGTGGAAGCCGACCGATTGGGCGCAGGTGATCGGCGGACGCATGCCCAATCCCTTCATGAGCACCGACCTGGTCTATTCCAACGACCTGAACTTCGACGGCATCGTCGGCAAGTTCAATGTGCCGGTGACCGACGAGATCGGCGCGTTCGCCAACGTCGGCATGTTCCCGATCGAGTACCAGGCCGACGACTTCCCCTCGCAGCAGGGCATCAAGAACGCGAGCCGCGACAAGTGGATGACGGGCGCGCAGCTCGGCGGCACGTGGCGCTTCAACGAGGATACGCAGTGGAAGCTGGCGCTCGCCTACTACCGCTTCGACCATATGCGTGGCGAACTGTCGTCCCCGTGCTCGATCTACCTCGGCGTGAATTTCTGCGACACCGACGCGACGCGCTCGGCCTTCATGCAGAAGGGTAATTCGCTGTTCCTGATCCGCGACATCGTGCCTGACCCGAACTCGCCCAGCAGTTATGCCCAGCCGCAGTTCGTGGGCCTGGTCTACGACTACCACGTGGCCGACGTGAACACGCAGCTGGACATGAAGGTGGCCGATACGCCGCTGCGCCTCGAGGCCGACTACATCCGCAACATGTCCTATCACCGTGCGGACGCTTTCCGTCCGGGCGTGGGGCTGAACCGCCTGGTCAACAATTTCGGCGCGGGCGACTTCAGCGAGAACACCTACAAGAGCGGCCCCGTCGGCTGGATGGTCCGGGCCACGCTCGGCGATGTGAATCCGCATGCGGCCGGCGACTGGAACGTGGCCCTTGCCTACAAGTACCTGCAGCCGGACGCGACGCTCGACGGCCTGACCGATACGGACTTCCACCTCGGTGGCACCAATGCCAAGGGATTCATCCTCGGCGGCAGCTACGGGATCTCGCCGTATGCCTGGCTGAGCGCGCGCTATTTCAACGCGAAGGAAGTGTTCGGGCCGCCGCTGTCGATCGACGTCTTCCAGCTCGAAATGAATGCCCGGTTCTAAGGAGGCGACATGAAACGCACCCTCATCGCCATCGCGCTGTTCGCCGTGCTGCCCCAGGCGTTCGCACAGAGCGCCAGCCTGGAAAGCCGGATGCGCGACCAGCTGCGCGAGACGCGCACGCAATTGCAGGAGCTCCAGGCGCAGCAATCGCAGTGGGCCGCCGAGAAGGCCGCACTGGAGAAGGAGCGCGACGACGCGAAGAAGGAAGCCGAGACGGCGCGCGCGGGGGCGAAGTCTTCGTCGGCCGTGTCGCCGGAAGCGAGCCGCGCATTGGCCACGGAGCGGCAGCGTCGCGAGGCGGCGGAGGCCAGCCTGCAAAGAGGCAAGGCAGACATGGATGCGTCCGCGGTCGCGCTGCGCACGGCGGAAGCCGAGCGCGCGCGGCTTGCCAGGGAACTCGACGCGGCGAAGGGGCAGGTGGATGCCTGCACCGCCCGCAACGTACAGATGTATCGCGTGGGCCAGGAAGTGATCGCGGCCTACGAGAACATCGATATGGGCGACATCGTCGGTTCGCGTCAGCCGTTCGCCGCGAAGTCGCGGGTGAAGCTGGAGGCGGCGGCGCAGTCGTTCGGCGACCGGCTTTACGAACAGCGTTTCGATCCCCGCGCCGGCCAGGCGTCGGCCGGGCAATGACACCGCATCGCGAGGCAGTCCATGTATCCCGATCATGAGCTTTCGTCGCTGCCCGAGTACCGCGCGCCAAGGCCGCGGCCGTCACGTGCCCGCGCCGAGGTGGACGCACGGACCTGTGGCATGAGCTGCATGCACGCGCTCGCTGAAATGCTGCGGCAGCTGTACGCGGCCCGGCAAGGCAGGGCGGCGGATGTGCTGATGGATCGCTGCTCTCGGGAGGCGCTGGAAAAGCTCCTGCGTGAATCCTCGGCCTTCCTCGGGTCGCGGGTGCGTTACGCGGTGGAAGACCGACTGCGTCACCGCAAGCCCCAACTGGACGATACCGCGCTGCCGACGATCCGTGCGATCGCCAGCGTGCTCAACGCGTGGCTGCACGACGGACGCCGCCTGGCGATCCGGTCGGTGCTGCGCGAACTCAGCGTCGAGGAGCTGAAAGAGCTCGCCGCGCTGCCTGAACTCAATGATGAAGTGGCGACGATGACCGGTGATTTCTCATGATCGTTCGTACGAAGACCCCCAGCGACACGCGTTACCCGAACGCGGTCAAGCCACGCCCGGCCTTGCGTCGCCGCGCGATGTGCCAGTTCATCGCGCTGGCGTTGTTCGGTGGCGCCGCGCATGCGGCGACACCGCCGGCGTTCAGCCCGGGGTGGTTCGCCACCAAGCAGCCGGGTGCCACGCAGCCGGCCACGCCTTCGCAGGGCGGCGGCGCGGCGGGTAACGGGGGTAACGTCTTCACGCCCGGCAACGTGATGCTGCAGCAACGCGTGCAGCAGTCGATCGCCAACCTCGATGCCGCCGCGCAGGCCGTGGCCGCGCAGATGAGCGCGCAGAAGAGCGCCCAGGCCGCCGCCCAGGCGCTGGCCTCCAACGTGCCCGATGGCCTGGGCAAGGGTGGCCTGCAGGTCGACAGCCACGCCGGTACGGACCCTTCGCTGTGGCAGAACGCCAACGCGCCGACACAGTCCGTCGCGAGCGGGCAGACCACGGTACAGATCAAGCAGAACGCGCCCAAGGCCATCATGACCTGGGAGACGTTCAACGTCGGCCGCCATACGACCGTGCATTTCGACCAGACGGCCGGTACGCGGACGGATGGCAGCAACCAGTGGATCGCGCTGAACCGTGTCAACGACCCGTCGGGGAAGCCGAGTGAGATCCTCGGGCAGATCAAGGCGGAGGGTACGGTTTACCTGCTCAACCGCAACGGCATGATCTTCGGCGGCGGTGCGCAGGTGGATACGCATTCGTTGATCGTAAGTTCGTTGGATCTGTTCAGTACCGACGTGACGAAGAGCAATGCGTTCTTCCTGAAGAACGGTATCGGAGCTACGCAGGACAACGAGAACATCCTCGGCCCCGACGGAGGGGTCAAGGGCTTTCTGGTGAGTGGGGCAGTGGAAGGCCACGGCGAAGACCACCGTGGCGTAGTCACGGTCGAGAAGGGTGCGTCCATCGACGCGGCGAAGGACGGCTTCGTCATCGTCGCCGCCACCGGCGTCCAGCAGGATGGCCGGATAACCGCGGACGACGGGCAGGTGATCCTCGCCGCGGCACCGGGTCTCGTCGCAAAGTCGAACTCGACGGGTGCGCTGGCGGTGGGGGCAAGCGAAACGTCTTCCACGTCGCTGTTCGATCCGCACATGGAGGTGATCAATACAGGCCTTGTCCAGGCCCGTCGCGGGAGCATCCAATGGATCGGCGATGCGATGGAGCAGGCGGGCGTGGTGGTGAGTTCCACCAGCCTCAGCCATCCGGGAAGCATTTCCTTCAGCCTCGTGACCGGTGCCGCGAAACCCATCGTCTTTGGTGGCCGCTCGGTCACCACGGTCCTTCCCGAGAAAGACGGAGAAACCACGACCTCGTCACCATCGGCCGACGCGGCCTTCGTGACCAGCAGGGTGGACGTCGGGCTCGATGCCGTCATGCAGAGCGGCGCATTGATGGAGGTGCCGGCAGGCCACGTGACGTTCTCACGGGATGCCTATATCGACGATGGCGCGACCATCGACGTCTCCGGGCTTGCCAATGTCACCCTGCCGATGTCCGCGTTGCTGGTGACCATTCCACGTATCGGCCTGAACGAACTGGCCAACTCTCCCCTGCTCAAGAACAGCTTCCTCTACACGGCAAAGAACGTGGCGGTCGATACGTCGCGCGGCGGCACGCGCGCGGACGGGCTGGACTGGGTGGGAAGCCCGGTACTCAACGTGGCTGGCTACGTCAGCAACGTGCCACGTGACATCCAGCAGTTGATGATCAATGCGGGCACGATAGCTTTCCAGAACAATGCCGTCATTCGCACGGGCGCCCAGCTTCGGCTGGAAGGCGGTTTCATCAACTACCTGCCGGGCTACGTCCAGACACCTCGCCTGCAGGGTGCCAACGGTCTCATCTACGACATCGCCGCCGCCGATCCCGACGTTCAATACGCGGGGTTCGCAGGCGTCTTCGACAGCGAGCACGCTCGTTGGGGAGTGACCGAATCCTTCGTGTCCAGCCCGCTGCTGGCGAACACGAAGCGCTGGGACCCCGGCTTCATCAAGGGCGGAGACGCCGGCACGCTTTCCTTTGGACTAAGCACGGATAACAGTCAGGCTTACCAGTTCATCATCGATGGCGATGTCAGTGCGCACGCCTATGCCGGCCGTGAGCAGGTCGCCAACGGTTCCCAGCCGCTGGCGGGTACGCTCGACATCCGTTCGCGCGACCTCGCCTCGGTGGGCGACAGCGTCAACATCGGCCAGTCGGTAGCGGTCAACTACCTGATCGAAGACCGAAGCCAGCCGATCCAGGCCTTCGTTCCCGACTTCGACGAAGACAGTACGCTTCCCGCACGAAACGGCGATCCGACCGACCCGGACAATCCGTCCTACTGGCTCCGGCTTTCGACCGCGATGATCGACAACGCGGGCTTCCGCCGGCTCAAGCTGAGTACACCGGGTGCGGTGCTGTTGAAGGAAGGCTCCACCCTGCATCTCGCCGATGGTGGCGAGGTCGACATCGCCGGGACGAGCGTCGATATAGAGGGGGCCATCGTCACGCACGGTGGCAGCATCACACTCGGGTCGCGTGGACAGGCGGGAATCAAGGCCGACAATCTTCCCACCTTCATCAACGTGGGAAGTGGAGGGCGCCTGGACACGAGCGGGCTCTGGGTGAACGATACGGGGCGCCCTGCCGATGGGATCGAGGGCCGTGCGTTCATCGACGGCGGCTCGGTGACGTTGTCGGCCTGGAAGGGCGGCGAGCCGTCCACGGATATCACGCCCGACATCACGGTGGAACGCGGCAGCGTCATCGACGTCTCGGGCGGCGGGTATGTCGGTGTCGACGGGCGCCTTGCCGTGGACGGCGACCTGCCGGCCGGCCGGGGCGGTGACGTCACGGTGGCGACGCATACCGATGACGGCATGAACAAGTACGCATTCACCGCGACCCCCGCCGATCTGCTGGGCGGCGCCATCTCGCTGGACGGAACCCTCGTTGGCGGCGGATTCTCCGGCGGCGGGACGCTCACTTTGCATGCACCCCGAATCCAGGTGGGTGGAACATCGCAGGACGACGATGGGGCGTGGACGATGTACCTCGACCCGTCGTTCTTCCGTGGACAGGGTTTCTCGGGCTACAACCTCGTTGCCGACACGGATGTCGTCGTCGCGCCGGGCACCGCCCTCGAGGTTCGGCCTACCTACATGGTGGCCGACCGCTCCGCGCTTCTCACACTCGGCAGCCGGACATCGCTGCTGCCATCGGGAGGCGATGGGATCGTCGGCATCGGCGAGGTCGGTGCTTATGATAACTACCTGCATCGGCAGGCTGGCGACGGCATTTCCTTTCAGGCGGGCCTCTACCAGATGTGGCAGGCACCGGCCCCCGGTAGCGACAGGAAGTACGCGGCCTATACCGGCTCCGTCATCATCGGAGATGGCGCACGAGTCGACGTCGGTGCCGGCGATACCATCGCACTAAGCGGCGTCGGCAAGGTGGTCGTCGACGGTACGCTGGCTGCCAGGGGCGGCGACATCCGGCTGCACAATCTAGGCAGCGGGGCGCACGTGCTGTCGGAAGGACGTGGCGTGTGGCTCGGCGCCGGTAGCGTCATCGATGCGAGCGGCGTGTCGCTGCTGGACCCGACCGCGCCGGCGCTGCCTGGGCAGGGAGCCACGCCAGCGGTGCAGCGAACCGGCGTCGTGCTTGGCGGCGGCGATATCGAAGTTCAATCCGACGCCTATGTCGTCGCGGAGCGCGGTGCGGCCGTCGATTTTTCCGGTGCCAGCGACACCTTCGACCTTCCCTCCGATGGACGGCGCAATGGCGTGGTGTCGACGGTATATCAGGCTACGCCGGTATGGAGCGACGGTGGGTCGTTCAATCTCGAAGCGGCGAGAGGCCTTTTCTTCGACGCTTCGATCGACGGACACGGTGGTGCGGACGCGGCACGAGGCGGACGGTTCAGCCTCGCCGCACGCTATCCGGCGGAGTTCGCACCGGGGCAGAACGTACCTCTGTTCATCCAGCAAAGCGGCTGGTTCGCTCCCGTCGACGCCGACCCCCTGGCCCTGAAAGATCCAGGTTCGCCAGACGACGGCAACCTGCGTTTCGCCATCGACAGGCTCGAAGGTGCCGGGCTCGACGATGTGCTGATCGGCCGTTCGTTCGTCGACCACGACACGACGGTGAAGCCGGCCAGCGTGGTTTTCGCGGGCGATGTCGCCCTTCGGACGGCCCGTAGCATCCAGGTGCTGGCGAGCACGTTGACGACCGCCGGGGCGGACGCACGGGCCGTACCTTCCGCCGTCACGGTCGTCGGTGACGGCGGCGACGTGACCTTCTCGGCGCCTTACGTGTCGCTTCTCGGCGCGGAGACGGTCGACCGGCCGGGCGCGGCCACCGGCGATGGAAGGTTGACGGTCAACGCGGACTTCATCGATATCGGCGGGCGCATCTCGCTTTCCGGTATGGGCAACGCGTCGTTCAACTCCAGCGGTGACGTTCGTTTCATCAATCCGCTCTCGGGTACCGAAGCAGGCTGGCTCTACAGCACGGGTGACCTCGACTTCACCGGCACGCGTGTCTATCCCGCCACCGATTACCATTTCCTCGTCGATGCGACCAACCCGTCCGCGAAGACGACCATCACCTTCCATCAGGCATCCCAGCGCGACGACACGACGCCGCTTTCCGCAGGCGGCGTGCTTGCGGTGGGTGCCGACACCATCGAACAGCAGGGAACGCTGTGGGTCCCCTCCGGATCGCTGGCGTTGGGCACGGACGATCCCGCCGCGACGATCGCCGCGCTCGGACTCGACGCGTCGGTCCCGCTCGGCGTGACCGGGCAGGTTCACCTCGCCCCGGGCAGCGTGACGTCGGTGTCGCTCGATGGCGCCGTCGTGCCGTATGGCAGCACGGTCGATGGCAAGGACTGGCATTACGACGTTCCCAACGCGCTCGCGGACCGGTTGATCACCGCGCCGCCGGAGAAATCCATCTCCATCGCAGGCGACAACGTGGCGGTGGACGGTGGAGCGCGCGTGGACCTGTCCGGTGGCGGCTATGTGCAGGCCAGCGAGTGGGTGCCGGGTACCGGTGGCTCGCGCGACGTGCTTTCTCAGTACCAGACGGATTTCAGTCAGTCCACGCAGGGCACCCAGGTTCCGTTGTACGGCGACGGCCGTGCCGTCTACGCCATCGTTCCCGGCTATCACGCACCGTTGTCAGCGCGTGACCTCGCGCTCGAGAATGGCACGGGCGTGGGTCCGGCCGTGGGGCAGGGCGTCTACCTTTCCGGTGTGCCCGGCCTGCCGGACGGCGTCTACACCTTGCTTCCGGCCCGTTATGCGACCTTGCCCGGCGCGTTCCGCGTCGTGCAGAACACGAGCGTGTCCGATCCCGTCGTCGGACGCGTGGCGACGGCGCCCGATGGCACCGTGGTCGCGTCGGGCTATTTCACCGATACGCTCACCGGCGCGCGCGACGCGCGTTCGAGCAGCTTCCTGGTGCAGTCCGCGAAGGTCTGGGGCCAGTACTCGGAATACTCGCTGACGTCGGCGGACACGTTCTTCGCCGATGCCGCGGCACGTGCTGGCGACGTCGCGCCGCAACTCGGCGCGGATGCGGGGCGCCTGACACTGGCGGCGACATCGTCGCTGACCCTGGGTGCGACGCTGGACGCGGCTCCCGCGACGGGCGGACGCGGCTCCCAGGTGGATATCGCAGGAAATGCCATCCAGGTTCTCGGCGGCACGGGCGTGGCCCGCGACGGTTATCTGCATGTCGATGCAGGGGACTTGTCGCAGCTGGGAGCGGGTAGCCTGCTGATCGGCGGCAAGCGCAGCCGCGAATCCGATGGCGACCGGGTGGCCGTCATCGCAAACGACGTGCTTCTTTCCAACGATGTGGCACACGCGTTGCAGGGTTCGGAGGTCATTCTCGCCGCGAAGGACAACGTGACGCTCGACGCGGGAAGCTCGCTTCGGGCCAACGCATCGACGGACGCGCCGTCTCCTGCCCTCCTGATCGGTAACCTGGCGACGAGCGGTTCCACGGCGACGAGCGGCGACGGCGCGTTGGTGCGCGTGTCCGGAACGGATGCCGCCCCGATCGTCCGGCGCAACGTCACCGGGCTCGACGGCGCGGCAGGTGCGCCGGCTGGCAACCTGACGATAGGCGACGGCGCGTCCCTGGTATCGGGACAGTCGATCAGCATGGATGCGACCGGTCTCACGTCGATCGCGGACCAGGCGACCCTGGCTTCACCGTCCATCGACGTGACGGCCGGGCGTATCGCACTTTCGGGTCGTGATCCATCCATGCAGGACCAGGCCGGCCGTCTTCTCATCGGCCCGCATATCCTGGCCCAGCTCGCCGGTACCGAGATGACGGTGCTGCGTGGCCGATCGGGTATCGATCTCGTCGGCGATGTCGCCCTCGGCGTTTCGCACGCATTGACCCTGAGTACGCCGGAAATCGCCAGTGACGGCGGACAGGCTGTCCTCGGTGCCGACAGCGTCGTGCTGGAAAACGATACGGGCGTGGCCCCGGGAACCGTCGGGGCGGGCAGTGGCCACCTGCGCATCGACGCAGGCGATCTTCATACAGGTAACGGTGATCTCACGTTCGGTGGATTGGCCGGTGTCGACGTTCGTGCCAGCCGTGGCATGTTCGCCTCGGGCACGGGCAGCCTGAACATGGGCGCGGCCAACTTCGCCGCCGTCACCCCGCTGGTGTCGGTGGACAACGGTGCCGATGCACATTGGACGGGTCAAGGAGCATTCCAGCTGACGGGACCCGTACAGGGTGACGTCGGTGGCGCCGATGCGGCGGCGGGCAGGCTGGAGATCGAGGCGGCGGCGATCGACGTGGGCACGCGTGTGTCGGCACGTGGCGGGAAGCTCAGCCTCCACGCCACCACCGGCGATATCCACGTGGATGACGGAGCGGTCATCGACCTCTCCGGCCTGTCGTTGCCATTCAACGACACGACGGTGAACGTGCCGGGAGGTTCGCTCGCGATCCGCGCGGACCAGGGCGATATCCGGATGGACACGGGCGCGGACATCGACCTGCGTGGCGGCACCAAGGGCGGCAATGGAGGCAGGCTCGACCTTCGCGCGGAATCCGGGGTGGTCGATCTCTCGGGCAACCTGAGTGGGGCGGCGGCTTCCGGATACCTGGGCGCCACGTTGTCCATCGATTCCGCCGGTGCGTTCGACCTGGGTTCGCTGGCCGGGGCGATGGCCGCGGGCGGCGTGGACGGCGGCGTATCGGTGCGCACACGCGAGGGCGATCTTTCGCTTTCCGCGGGACAGACACTTCGTGTCCATCTCGTCGACCTCACGGCCGACGGCGGCAGCATCGGTATCGGTGGAACCATCGATGCATCGGGTACGTTCGGTGGGTCCATCGATCTCTTCGGTGCACGTGGCGTGGATATCGACGGTGTCCTCGACACCCACGCCTCGGCGGAAGGACGGCACGGTGGCGATATCCAGATAGGAACCTCCGGTACGGGCAACGGATCGCTGAATGGCCAGTATGGCTACCAGAATGTCGACGCCGCCGATGCCGGACATATCCGTATCGGCGCCGGCGCGCGCATCGAGCAAGGTGGCGACACGGCGAATGGCCGCCTCTATCTGCGGGCACCGCTCCTGTCCAACGGCGATACGCCGATCGATATCGCTGGAAGTGCAAGCTTCGCCCATACGCGCGATACGACGGTGGAGGTCTACGCCACCTGGGATACTCGCGATGTGGTCACCGACCCCACGAAGCATTTCGATGGCCTGGTCGATCCATCGGGCTGGTTCCGCGCTGACCCGACCACGGGAAAGGCGGTACTGGTAGACGGCGTCTTCACGGACGGCAACGGCGGAGCGGTGACGGGTCCCGATCCGGCCGACTTCGCCCAGGTCATGGATTTCCTCTCGCGTTATACCTTCACGCCCGTCGCGATCAACACGGATCACGCCACGTTCTACGGCTACGCCGGCGGTGACGAGGCGCAGGGCGCGGGCACGCTCATGGGTTTCGTCCAGTCTCCTGGCTTTACCTTCGAATCGCGCCTATCCGCCGCTCCTGGGTTGCATGTCAGGCCAGGTATCGAATTGCGTGCCGGTGACGACAACGGAAGCGCGGGAACCATCGACGTGCTCACGCCGTGGAACCTGGGCGCGGGCAAGCGTGACGCCAATGGCAATCTCGACCTCGTCTATCGTTATCAGGGGCAGGCGCCGGTTTTGAGCTTGCGCGCGGCAGGCGATGTGAATGTCTACGCCAGTGTCACCGATGGGTTCTTCCAGGACGGCAATGCCGGCGGCGGCGCCGGTGCCACGCCTGACAAGGCGGATTGGGCGGCGGCAAGTGCGGCGTGGACCACGGTACTCGACCTCGGCAACGGCATCGAAGCGACGCCCAACGCCGCTGATGGAAGTCCCCTGGCGACGCCTCCCGTGGAGCTCACCTCGGGCGATCCGGTGGCAATCGCCGAGTACTACGGGCAGTACGTGGCATATGCGACCTACCTGTCCTCTGCGATTCCCGGCTTCGATCCGTATCATCCGGCGGACGTGATACTTGTTGGCCTCGGTTTGCCCAATCAGGTGCACGTGGATAATGCACCAACACCACCTGCTCTGCCTACAAACCTCAATAGTTACGTGGGTTATCTACAGGCGTACCAGGGATATCTCATGAAGGCCATCGATCCCGTCACCGGATCGGATTTCATGGGTACGCTGGCGGTGCCCGACAATTTCCAGGGGTTGGTCGCTCCCCCGACGACGCTCGACGTGATCGACACAAGCGCGCCGGTGGACAACAGCCCCTCGCCACATGCCGTCGGCACGAACCCGCTACCGTTGCTGAGTGCGAGCCTCACCGGCGGATCGAGCAGTTCGTATCGTTTCGTCGCGGGTGCGGACCTCGGATCGTCGGACCCGCTGGCGACGATGGCGGGTGCTGTCGCGAACCTTCACCTCGGCGGCCACACGGAGTATCACGACCCCATCACCGGCAGGGTTCTCGCCGCACCGACGCTGGTCCGCACCGGTACGGGCGATATCGATATCGTCGCGGCGGGCGATGTGCGGTGGGACGATACGAAAGCCCCAGCCGCCGTGTACACCGCGGGCGAGGCGGCCGATGGCACCCAGACCGACACGGGCGCATCCATCCTCAGGCCCTCGACCAACGGCAACCTCATCGACTCGGCGACGCCCGAACTCGTGCTTTCCGGCGCGGTCAACCCGGTCAACGCGGGTCGCATCGGACTGCATGCGGGTGGTGACATCATCGGTTTACAGGACACCGTCGACGCCGACGGGTCGCTGACTGGGACCGCGGGTGCATCCACCGCGCAGTACTGGTGGCCGTGGATGCAGACGACGAACTCCGAGACGCGATCGTCGATCAACTTCGGTGCGTTCGACCAAGGGGTCATGAGTGCGGGCGGTGATGTCGACGTGTCGGCTGGTGGTGACATCCGCCAGCTTTCGGTGTCCTTGCCCACGACCTGGACGATCGCGACAGCCGGCGACGGCAGCCGCTCGCTGCAAACCCATGGCGGCGGCGATCTTGCCGTGCGCGCGGGTGGCGACATCCTCAGCGGCAGTTATTTCGTCGCGAAGGGGCAGGGCAGCATCCAGGCCGACGGCCGTATCGGTGCCGATTTTTCAATGAACTACACGGCTCCGGATGGCAGCCGCGGCACCATGCCCGTGTCCACGCTCATTGCCTTGCAGGACAGCCAATGGGACGTGCAGGCAGGCGGGTCGGTCAGCCTGGGCGGCATCTTCAATCCCTCCTGGCTCGACTCGGCGGCTGTGAACGAACTTGCGTCCGCGCATCATGCGGACGGCCAGTCGTATTCGGGTTCGTCCAGGATCGACGTCAGTGCCTATGGCGGCGACCTCACCTATGGCGATCTCACGGCACCTTTGCAGTTGATGATTGCCGGCATCAGTAGCCTCAACAGCTCGACCGCCGATACGGCAGGTGACATCCTGCCCGCGACGGTAAATCTGATCGCAGCGAACGGCAGCCTTGACCTCAAGGCATCCGGTGAGCTTTTCCCTTCCACGGATGGCAATCTCGGTCTCCTCGCAAAAGATTCGATACGTGTGGACCTTCCCGTTACGGGGCTTGGATGGCGTTACTCCTGGGGCCTCATCGACGCTCCTCTGTCGTCCATGGCATCGCCTCTGAACCTGGCGTCGCTCGTAGATTCAAGCACGTCGGCGGCAGCGCAGGTTCGGACGAACGGGTATCTTGGCGTCCAATTGCTGAGTTCACCGGAAACCCAGAGCTACATCCATGCCGCGCAACCCTGGCACGCCGACGACACGCAGCCGGTTCGGATGTATGCATTGGAGGGCGACATCGTCAACGGATCGGGAGGTGGTTTTGCCGGCATGCTTCTTACGACGTCAAAGGAAACCCGAGTTCAGGCCGGACGCGATATCGTCGATCTCGCATACATGGGTCAGCAGTTGCAAGCTTCCGACATTTCCACCATCGCAGCAGGACGAGATATCTACGACACACCGCTGACGACGGCGGATGTCGATGTCAGCCTTTCTCCGGCGAGGGTATTTCCCGTTCTGGTTCTCGCCGGGCCCGGTTACCTCTACGTGAAAGCTGGCCGCGATATCGGTCGACTCGCGTCGCAGACCGAATTTTTCGGTCTGCCGAGCTTTGTGCAAGACCGCTACATCAATCGATTGCAGCTGCCGGGATCGTCTAGCAACGTCACCGGCATTGACGCCGTGGGGAATATCTACAATCCTAACCTCACACGTGATGGTGCCTCGATCGTGGTCTCGTATGGCGTAGCGAATGGCACGGATCAAGCCGCGTTCATTGCCCGCTACGTCGACCCATCCGCGAAGAAACCCGGCGGTTTGGATGACGAATCGAGGTCCTTGATTTCCTTCGTGGAAGGCTACGACGCGGGTCTTCCGACCTCCGGTGGCTACACCGTCGACCAGGCATGGCAGCGATTCCAGCAGTTGCCTGACGAGGCGAAAGCCATCTTCGTCCAGCAGACACTCTTCCGTATCCTTAAGCAAGTCGGCAAGGACTACGGCGACGAGGGTAGCTCGTTCGCCGGCATGTATTCGCGTGGTTACGACGCGCTCAACACGTTGTTCCCGGCCTCGTTGGGATATACGGCCAATGGCACGGAAGGCGGGACGAACGGCGCGTCGAACACGATTTCCACCGGTGACCTCGATATCCGCGGAAGCACGATCCAGACACAACGTGGTGGCGATATATCGATCGTGGCTCCCGGTGGCCAGGCGCTGCTCGGAAGCGCTTCGGCGCCACCGGTCGTGGTGGACCCGAACGGCAAGGTGCTGGCGGGTCCCAATACGCAAGGCATCCTGACCCTGCAGCAAGGCGACATCTCGATCTTCACCGATCGCAGCACGCTCCTAGCTCAGAGCCGTATTTTCACCGAGCAGGGTGGCGACGTGGTGATGTGGAGTTCGAACGGCGATATCAACGCGGGCAAGGGTGCCAAGACCAACAGCGAAATTCCTCCGGTCCGTTACCTCTGCACGGTGGACGCGTGGTGCCTGCAGGACCCGTCCGGCCAGGTGGCCGGTGCTGGCATCGCGACGCTGCAAACCGTTCCGGATGCGCCCGAGGGTTCGGTTTACCTGATGGCACCACGCGGCACGGTGGATGCCGGTGATGCGGGTATCCGTGTATCGGGCAATCTCGTGATCGCCGCGGCACACGTGGCCAATGCCGATAACGTACAGGTGAAGGGCGATTCGGTCGGTTTGCCCGTCGTTCAGAGTGTCAACGTCGGCGCGTTGAACGCCGCCAGTTCGGCGGCCAGTGCGGCGACGAAGGCGGCCGAGGACGTGGCACGCCAGCAACAGGCCGATTCGCGTGACCGCCTGCCTTCGATCATTTCCGTGCAGGTGATCGGTGCAAACAGCGGTGCAAGCGTGTCGCCTGTCGGCGGTAACGGGTACGACCCCGACAGCCCCGTGCAGGTCGTGCGCAAAGGTGCCGGAGATGGTCTCACCGATAGCGAACGCAGCCGCTTGCGATGAATGATGTGCGCGTGGGAATGACCATCGTCACCCACGCGCCATCTTCGCTGTCATTGTCATCTCACGTGTCATCATTCAAACGTTGATGCAGGCGTTAACGCTGTCATCGTGTTGGCATGTATCGCGACATCGCCACGTCATTACAGGGACAACTCCCCACCCAATAATCGATATGCCTCCACATGGAGGTTCATCGACTAGGGGTAATACCATGTTCAAGCGTAATGCTAAGGGGAACACCCGCACCAAGCTTGTTACGGGCGCCGTCATGCTGGTCCTCGGCCTTTCGGCCGCTGGCACGGCGATGAGCACGGACACCTTCGGCGGCGGCGCGACACTGCCGGCCGGTGGTTACGTCGGCTTCAATTTCCTCAATCCCGCTCTCAAGCAGTCGGCCAATACCGCGTTCCCGACCTCGGGCGTCGCCGCTGTCAGCAGCACCTCGCTGTTTGGCGCCTGGGCCGCCCGTACCGGAAACAAGGTGTCGTACTGCCAGACCGGCAGCGGTAACGGCAAGAAGATCTTCGACAACTCCGACGGTACGAACCACCTCACGGCCATCGGTGCGTGCGACGGTACGACCATCGGCTTCGGTGCGCCGTCCAGCATCCTGGTGAATCCGCACTTCGCGGGCAGCGATGCTCCGATGTCCGCCACCGAGTACAACTGGTTCGACGTCACCGGCGGCAAGAAGACGCAGTATGGCGAGCCGGTGCAGTTCCCGGCGGTGGCTGGTTCGATCGCGGTGATCTATCGCAAGGACAGCCTGTCGACCCCGCTGAACCTGACCTCCGCGCAGGTCTGCGGCGTGTTCAACGGTTCGATCACGCAGTGGTCGGCGCTGACGGGCAACGCGAGCGACACGTCGACGATCAAGGTCGCGTTCCGTTCCGACGGTAGCGGTACCAGCTTCTCGCTGGCCAACCACATGGCCGCCGCCTGCGCCGGCACGGCCTCGCAGCACTTCATCGTCGACCAGTCGTTCGCCACGGCGATCAGCCAGTACAAGCCGACCATCCCGTCGGGTTGGGTGGGCGCCAGCGGCAACCCGGCCGTCGTCGCCGCCGTCGAAAGTGCCGATGGCACGATCGGCTACGCCGAATCGGCCAACCTGAAGGCGGCCGCTTCCACCGTGCCGCACGTCAAGTACGCCACGGTCGGCGGCAAGGACCCGTATGCCGACTTCCCGGCGTCGCTGGCCGTGCTGGTCAGCTCCGATCGCGTCCTCAGCGGCGTGAACGCCACCACCGGTCGTCCAGTGACGGCTGCGCTCACCCCGTTCGGCCAGACCGGTTGCATGCTCCTGGTCGACCCGGCCGGCTACGCCAACATCACCTCGCGCTACCCGATCATGGCCGTGTCGTACCTGATCGCGAACAACAAGGGCAATACCTCGACCGACGTCGGCGCCGTGCGCGGCCTCGTCGGTTCGGCGTACGCCGATCACACCACGGACGGCGTGACCACCATCGGCGCGAACACGGGCTATGCGTTCCTGTCGTCGACCGCGCTGACCCAGGCCAAGGTCGATTCCTGCGTCAACATCTGATCAGGCACCGGCGGTCTTTCAAGGATGAAACAGGGAAGGGGTCTTAGGACCCCTTCCTTTCTCGATGGGGTGTCTGAAAGAACCTAGCGCTCACCAGCGCTATGCCCGCCACAGCAAGGTTCACCAACCAGGGGTATACGATGTTCAAGCGCATTGCCACGGGAGGCGCTCGCACGAAAGTTGTGATGGCCGCCGTCATGCTGGTCCTCGGCCTTTCGGCCGCTGGCGCGGCGATGAGCACGGATGTGTTCGGTGGGGGAGCGACGCTACCGGCCGGCGCATACGTCGGCTTCAATTTCCTCAATCCCGCTCTCAAGCAGTCGGCCAATACCGCGTTCCCGACCTCGGGCGTCGCCGCTGTCAGCAGCACCTCGCTGTTTGGCGCCTGGGCCGCTCGTACCGGAAACAAGGTGTCCTACTGCCAGACCGGCAGCGGTAACGGCAAGAAGATCTTCGACAACTCCGACGGTACGAACCACCTCACGGCCATCGGTGCTTGCGACGGTACGACCATCGGCTTCGGTGCGCCGTCCAGCATCCTGGTGAATCCGCACTTCGCGGGCAGCGATGCACCAATGTCGGTTGCTGATTACAGTGGATTCTTGACCGGCGGCAAGGTAGCGGCCAATGGTCAGCCGGTGCAGTTCCCGGCGGTGGCTGGTTCGATCGCGGTGATCTATCGCAAGGACAGCCTGTCGACCCCGCTGAACCTGACCTCCGCGCAGGTCTGCGGCGTGTTCAACGGTTCGATCACGCAGTGGTCGGCGCTGACGGGCAACGCGAGCGACACGTCGACGATCAAGGTCGCGTTCCGTTCCGACGGTAGCGGTACCAGCTTCTCGCTGGCCAACCACATGGCCGCCGCCTGCGCCGGCACGGCCTCGCAGCACTTCATCGTCGACCAGTCGTTCGCCACGGCGATCAGCCAGTAC
>NZ_JBPGXU010000044.1:0-30323 GCF_056755675.1 Luteibacter sp. KNZ12-1A
TCCCTCGATGGAGCCGTTGCGTGCCGAGATCTCCGCTGTGTTGGCGGACAACCCGAGTGCGTCTCCATTTGTCAGGCCAGACGGAACCCATCTCAAGTTCATCGTCCGCCCACGTAGCGCCGTGATCGTCTCGCCGCAACTCCATCCGGACATAACGGCGCTCAGCGCCCATCAACGACGTGTGTTCCTGCACGAGCTGGACGTCCAGTTCCCGCATGCAGGCGAACGCGCCGAGGTGCTGAATATCAGTGGGTGGGCACGCGACGATGGTCGTCGCGTCCCGTCGTCATGGAACCTGGCCGAGCACACGGATGTCCAGTCGCCGTCCATTTCGTCGTCGACGGGCGATGCGGCACCTGCAACCGCAAGTCTCACACCGAGCCAGCAGACGCGATGGGACAACGCGCTCGGCACCGCGAGGAATGCGCCTCGCTCACCCGAGCGTGCGCCGATCGCTTCCACCAGCGGGATCGTGACCGAAGCCCTCCCGAACACCGAAGTCGTGCCTTTTTACGACTGGCCCGAGCGCATCTGGTATTTCGGCGAACGCAACTTCCAGCTAGCGCCGAGCGGCGATGGCGTCACGCTGTCGCCGGGCTCGGCATGGCCAGGCACGAGCAGCGGACCACGCACCTATCCCGTCTCGGTGCTTCCCCCGGAAACGCCGGCCAGCCGGCTGTCCGAGGTGCTCGGCACATCGCCGGTCCATGAATCCACGCAACGCGACCCGCTTGGCTATTGGGTTCAGATCGACACGGCGGGTCTTCGCGATCGGCTCGTAGGAGCCCACCACATCCAGAGACCGTGGACGGGTCCTGGACTCGAGATGCGTCGGCGCCTCCTTCCCAATGGGGAATATCAGTACACGTTACATAGCAACGCGCCCATCACCGTCCCGTCGACGCACGTCATCAACGTCGGGCGTCGTGGTGATGCGCGTCTTCTCCCCCCAGTCCGTCACTGACAGATACAAACAAGGAAATCATCATGGATACGATGCCGCCGCAGGCCCCGCCTGCCCTTACCCAGAGTGCCTACCAGGAAGCGAGCGACGCCTTCGATCGCCTCGTCGCCCTGCAGGCCTGGCTCGCCACGGAAGACGCGCGCATTCCCGCCCTTCCCGACACGCTTGCGGCCGGCGCTCTGCCGGCGTACCTCGACGCCCTGTCGGCTTACTGGAACGCACCGCCGGGCCACGCGGCCGAAGGCACCTCGCGACGGGCGATGCTAGCCGCGCACCTGGCCACCGCCGCACGCGACCTGGCCGTCATCGGGCAGCATGACGGCGCACTCGACGACGACGCCCTCGCCCTGGTCCGCGACCTGGTGGCGACCGGCGCGGGCAACCTGCCCGCCCACCTCAGCGTCCACGAACCGATGTTCGGTTCCACCGTGTACTCGGGCGTCCTGCTCGTCCAGGATCAGCGCACGAGCGGCCGCATTCTGCTGTTTTCCGCCCAGGACGGTTGGACGGCCTTTTCCAGCCTGGCCGACGCCCTGGCCCGGATCGAGCAGCACGCCCGCCGCGCCCTGGTCATGACCCGCGACCTGCCCGGCATCGCCCGCCAGCACCTGACCTCCCTCGGGTCGGACTCCTTCGTCACCTCCCGGCCGATCGCCGGCCAACCCTTCGACACCCTTGTCGACGGGCTCATCCAGACCCAGCGCGACAAGCTCGAACAAGCAGCATTCGAGTTCGCCCTCGCCCCCCACGACTCGCCCACGCGGCAGACGACCTTTACCGATACCGCCTTCGCCGCCGTGCGTCTGGATAGCGCCGTCGACGTGGCCCACCTCCTCTCCGTGCGCCATGCCGCCATGATGGAGGCCTTCAACGACCAGCGGCTGACCCGTGTTCCCGCCAACGTCGCAAAGGACTGGCTGGATGCCGAGGCCATCCATCGCGCCACCCTGCCAGCGGTCCTCGCCCGCGAGGCCAGCGCCGGATGGGTCGCTCCGCCTTCGCTGACCGACTACACCACGACGGCCCTCGGAGAAAGACTGCGTGCCCTCGGGGTTACTCACAATCCGGCCGATATCCTGGTCCGGGTCGACCGCGGCTCCGACCCCGCCGCCTACCTGGAATCGCTGCAGGCCCTCTTCGAAGGACCGGTGCCGGCCGACATCCGCCTCATCGATCTCGCGTATCAGAACATCGCGGCCTTGGACCCGGTACGCCTGAGCGCCCACACGGGTGAGGGCGCGGCCCTACCCACGCTTGACGATGCCGCCATCCGCCAGCTCGTACGCGGCCTCGATGTCGCCTCCCGCTATCCCGCGCTGATCCAGACCACCTTCCGCTCCGGACCCGACGCCGCGCTTCGCCGCGAAAACGCTGCCAGCGTGCAACGCGCCCACATGGGGATGCTCGCCGCCGAGGCACGCCTTTCCTATTACCTTCCTGAGGCCCCCCGCTCGTTCCGCGACGATCATGCCGAGCGCGGCTACCAGTGGGTGCGGGCCGCGCTCGAAGCGCCCAACGCCGCCGACCGCGCCCGTGTCGAAGGCCACGAGATCGTCGTCCGCCAGGTGACCTACCAGGGCACCCCGTTGCGCGATGTCCTCGTCTTCGGTGTGCGCAACCCCGCCAGCGTCCCGACCATCGTGATGTACACCCCCGACGCCCCCGACGGCATCAGCTTCCGCGAGTTCGACGACCGCGCCCAGGCGAGCCGCCGTTTCCTCTACCATCCGGCCTTCCGCGAATACCTGCTCGACCGACTGCCCCTCGAGTACGCCCGGGTCCTGCCCAACGGCAGCGCCCGCGCGTTCGCCGGCGATCACCTCGCTCACTGGGTCCTGGGGGGTAGCGACGCAGATGCCTACACGCGCACCGCCGCGCGCTTCGAGGAGCGCGACATCGAGGGCGATTTCCTCGATGCCGCCTACGAGGTCGACGTGCAATTGGGCCTGCGCAACGTGCAGACCCTCACCCGCAGCGCCGAGCAGGCCAACTGGACCTGGCTGCTGGACCGCGCCCGTTCGAGCCTGGCGGACCGCCTGCTCCAGGATGCCATCCAGGGCGTCGTCAGCGCGCCGGCCCACGCCGCCCAAGCTGCCTGGCGCCTGTACGATACCCTGAAGGCCGGCGACAACGCCCAGGCCGTGGTCGATTTCGCCGAGTTCTACAACGCTTCGCTCATGGCCGCCGCGCCGGTGCAGGCCCTCGGCTCCGCCGCCCTGGCCCGCTCCATCCTCGGCGCGCGCTTCCGCCTCGCCGGCGGTCTCGTCCAGGCCCGGCCGGCCGTCCAGCCGGCCGTCGTCTTCGAGTCGGGCTACCTCGCCAGGGGCGTGCGCAAGACCGGCGCGCCCAATCGCGAGGGCATCTTCTCCATTCAAGGGGGCACCTATATCGAACACCGGAGCAAGCTTTACGGCGCCCGCTTCGACAGCGACATCGGCACCTGGCGCCTGAGCCGTCCCAACGGCAATGCCGCCTTCCGCGGACCGGCCATCCGCCGCGTCGGCGACGGCCAATGGGCGTATCACGAACTCGGCCCGCGTGGCGGCATGGTTCCCGCCGCCGCCGGGCGAGCGCTGGAGCCCGAACTCTATAATCACTACGTGGAAGAATTCGAAACCGCCTTCCCCGATCCCTTCGAACGCGATCTGGTCCGTACGCAATTGCGACGCGAGCTCACCGAGAACGTGACGGCTGCCAACGTCACTGCCGCGCAGCGCCTGCGCTGGAACGACGCCGTCACCCGCGCGCAAGCGCGCAGCCTGGCGAACGAAGCGCGAGGCGCCTATCCCTGGAACAACGTCCCGCACGACATGGTTGTCCCGCGGATACCCACGGACCTTTGGCGTGACGCGGGTTATACCGTCGTCCCGTTGGCCGAGGTTCCCGAGGTGCTTTGGTACTACGGCAGCAAGCCCTTCAAGACCAGCACCCTCGAACGCATGCTCGCACCGGGGCGGGGGAATCGCGGATTCAGCCCGAACTGGGCAAGCATCCGTACCGAACTCGTCCACGGGGAAGTGAACGGCATTCGTCTCACTACGCTGCCGCCCACGGCACCGTTCGAGGAAATCCGCGCGGCTACGGGCCTTCTAGCGGCGCGCCGCGATACGTTTGCCGTGCGTATCTACCCACGAAGCATGCTCACGGTAAGGAACAACAACGCCATGCCGCAGGCTGGCCTGGTCGTGCGGGAGGGGGTGCCGCCGGGAAATTACGTCATGCGCCCACCCGGCACCGACCGTATCCAGTTCCATCAAGGCCAGCACGAGGTGATCCCGACGATGCCCTGAGCACGCCTCCGCCTGCAGGAGCGGGGCGAACGGGAGTACCATGCGCGGCATGGAAAACGAGAAAACCACCCACTTCGGCTTCCGCGACGTCCCCCTGGCCGACAAGCAAAAGCTTGTCGGCCAGGTCTTCACGTCGGTGGCGCGCAACTACGACCTGATGAACGACCTCATGTCGTTCGGCATCCACCGCTTGTGGAAGCGCCATTTCGTGGCGGTGAGCGGCGTACGCCGTGGTGACCGCGTGCTCGATCTCGCTGGCGGCACGGGCGACATCGCCGCTTTGCTCAAGCCCGTCGTCGGCGACGAAGGCGAGGTGGTGGTCGGCGATATCAACGCCGCCATGCTGGGCGTGGGTCGCGACCGCCTGACCGATCGCGGCCTCGTGGCGGGTCTGCGTTGGGCGCAGATGAATGCCGAGATGCTGCCGTTCCCGGACAACAGCTTCGACGCCGTCACGATCGCCTTCGGCCTGCGCAACGTCACCGACAAGGACAAGGCCCTCGCGGACATGCACCGCATCCTCAAGCCCGGCGGCCGTGCGCTGGTGCTGGAGTTCTCGAAGGTGCAGAGCCCGGTGCTATCCAAGCTCTACGATGTGCACTCGTTCAAGATACTGCCGCGGCTCGGCCAGTTGTTCGCCAAGGACGCCGACAGCTACCAGTATCTGGCCGAATCGATCCGCAAGCATCCCGACCAGGAAACCCTGAAGGGGATGATGCTCAACGCCGGCTTCGGGCATGTCGAAGTGCGCAATCTCAGCAACGGGATCGTTGCCATCCACCGCGCCTACAAACTGTAGGCGCGACGCAAGGGACGGGGCTTGGCCGGGGGTGGCATATACTGGCCGCTCGACTCCACCGGAACCCAGCATGCGCCTGCTTCCCGTCCTTGCCCTGGTCATGGCGTTTCCCGCCGTGGCCTTCGCCTCCGATCCGCATTCCTACGCGCAGCCAGACGCGGTCCGTGTCACCCATCTCGACCTGGACCTCAAGCTGGACTTCGACAAGCGCGAACTCGCCGGCCATGCGACGCTGAAGCTCGATTGGAAGGATGCCAAGGCGAAGGACCTGGTCCTGGACACGCGCGACCTGAAGATCGCCAGCGTGGAGGCCGTGGATGCGTCCGGCAAGGCCTCCCCGCTGAAGTTCGCACTGGCACCGCGCGACAAGGAACTCGGATCCAAGCTTACCATCGAGGCACCCGCGCACCCGGCAAACGTGCGCATCGCCTATGCGACGGTTCCCGAAGCATCGGGCCTGCAATGGCTGACGCTCGAACAGACGGCCAGCAAGAAGCAACCCTTCATGTTCTCGCAATCGGAATCCATCCACGCACGTTCGTGGGTGCCACTGCAGGATTCGCCCGCCATCCGCATCACCTACGATGCGCACATCAGCGCGCCGAAGGACGTCCGCGTCGTGATGAGCGCGATCAACGATGCGAAGCATCCGTTGAACGGCGACTTCTCCTTCGACCAACCGCACCCGATTCCCTCGTACCTGCTGGCCATCGCCGCCGGCGATATCGCGGTGAAGGAAACCGGTCCACGCAGTGCGGTTTACGCCGAACCCAGCATCGTCGGCAAGGCGGCTCATGAGTTCGAGGACACCGAGAAGCTGATCGAAACCACGGAAAAGCTGTACGGTCCGTATGCCTGGGGCCGCTACGACATCCTCGTGCTGCCGCCGTCGTTCCCGTTCGGCGGCATGGAAAACCCGAACATGACCTTTGCCACGCCGACCGTGCTGGTCGGCGACAAGAGCCTCGTCTCGCTGGTGTCGCACGAACTGGCGCATTCCTGGTCGGGCAACCTCGTCACCAATGCCGCCTGGCGCGACGGCTGGTTGAACGAAGGGTTCACCACCTACGTGCAAGGACGAATCACCGAAGCCGTCTACGGCAAGGCCCTTGCCGACGAGGAAGCACTGCTGTCCGCACGCGAGCTGCAGAAGACCATCGGCCACATGCCCCCGAACGCGCAGAAGCTCACGCCCGACCCGCGCGGCACGGACGCGGACGATGCCTTGTCCTCGGTTGCGTATGACAAGGGCTCCTGGTTTCTGCGCACCCTGGAACAGCGTTTCGGCCGCGACGTCTTCGACGCCTACCTGAAGGGCTACTTCGCCCACTTCGCCTTCCAGAGCATCGACACGGATACGATGTTCGCCTATCTCAAGACCAACCTGCTGGACAAATATCCGGGCAAGATGAGCGAAGCCGAGGCCCGCGCCTGGATCTGGCAACCGGGCATTCCGAAGGACGCGCCGCTGCCGTCATCGCCCCGCTTCGACAGCATCGACAAACAGCGTGAAGCCTTCCTCGCGGGCACGCTCGACGCCGCCAGGCTCGATGCGAAAAGCTGGAACACCCAGGAATGGATGTACTTCCTCGATCGCTTGCCGGACGTCACGCCGCTTGCCCGGATCAAGGAAATCGACGCCGCGTGGCACCTCACGGGCACGCCGAACGCCGAGATCGGCATGCGCTGGTACGTGCATGCCATCGCCGCCGGCGACAAGGACGTGTGGACCGCCGCCGGTGAACACATGGCCCGGATCGGCCGCCTGTACCTCACCACGCCGGTCTATCGCGCCTTCGCCCGTACACCGGAAGGCCTCGCCTTCGCCCGGCAGACCTACGCCGAGGCGAAGGACGGCTACCATCCGATGACCCAGCAGGCCGTGGAGCGCATCCTCGCCGGCACGTCGAAGAAGAAATAACGCACGAACTTGCGGCCTCCCTTCGGCCACAAGCCTTGCATCCTTCCGCGACGCCCCGCATGATGCGGGGCGTCCTCCGTTCCAGGCTCCCCATTCCATGGCCAAGACCCCGATCTCCGCATCCCCCGATAGCCGCCCCCTCTGGCAGCGCCTGCTGCTGCGCCGGCTCAAGTTCCTCGTCGTGGTGGCGCTGGTACTCGGCATCGGCGCGGGGCTCGTCTACCTGTTCGCCCCTTCGCTGCTGCTCAAGGCCGATGCGGCACGCCTGGCGATGGCATCGCACGTCGAGAAGAAAACCATCGTCGCTGGCGATACCACCTGGTCGTACTACGAAGGAGGCGACGGCCCCACGATCGTCCTCCTGCACGGTTTCGCCGCGAACAAGGAGACCTGGCTGGAAATGGCCAAGGGCCTGACCGACCATTTCCACGTCGTCATCCCCGACCTGCCCGGCTGGGGCGAATCGTCGCGCAACGACGGCGGCGACTACGGCATTCCGGCGCAGGCGGCACGCCTGGAGGCTTTCGCGGCGGCCGTCGGCGCCCAACGCTTCCTCCTGGTCGGACAGTCGATGGGCGGCGCGATTGCCGGGGTCTATGCGGAACAGCACCCTGAGCGTGTCGCCAGCCTCGTCCTGATGAGTTCGCTGGGATTGACCTTCAAGGACAACGATTTCACCCGCGAGGTGAAGGCGGGAGTGAATCCGTTCCTCTACAGCGACCGCGCCGGACTGGAAGCGCTGCTGGCGCGAATCTTCCTCACGCCGCCGCATATCCCGGGCCGCCTGGAAGATGCCTTGGTCGCACGCAACCAGAAGGACCACGCGTTCATCGAGCGCACCTTCAACCAGCTGAAGCAACCGGCACAGGCGTTCGCGCTCGATCCCGTCATCGGCAAGCTGCCCATGCCCGTCCTGGGCCTCTGGTGCCGCGAGGACAAGCTCATCGACGTGTCGGCGCTGGATACGCTGCGCGGAGGGCTCAAGAGTTCGCCGTCCATCGGCGCCACCATACTGAACGGCTGCAACCACATGCCGATGCTCGAGAAGCCGGAAGAAACCGCGCGCATCATCACGGGATTCGCGCTCGCGCACTGACCTGGCTTGGCCGGGAGCCGCCCTCATGGTGGGAGCCGACCCCTATCGCGGGTGGGAGCCGACCCTGTCGGCGATACAGACTCGCGAGAGCCTAATCGGCCACGTCCGCGATAAGCCTGTCCAACTGCATCTTCAGTCCGCTGCCGTTCGCGCGCAGCCAGGCACGCTGTTCCCCGTGGTCGGGGAGCACGCTCTCCACCCAATGCCAGAACTTCGGTGAGTGATTGCGCACCTTGAGGTGGCAAAGCTCATGCACGAGCACGTAGCGCAACGCGGCGGGCGGCGCCAGCGCCAGGGCGAGGTCCAGGTTGATCCTGTCCCGCGTGTCCAGGCTGCCCCACAGGCTCTTCAGCGGACGGATACGCAAGGCCGTGGGGGCCGCGTTGATCTGCGGAATGTAGGCAGGCAGCCAGCGCGAGACGTCGCGGCGGATCTGAGCTTCGAAGTAGGTAGCCAGCAGGCCGCGGGCGACGAGCAACGCCCGCGTGTGCGGCCGGGGAAGGGCCAGGGTCAACAGGCCAGGCTCGTGCTCCACCCGAGGGTAGGAACCTTCCGACCAGTCGAGGGTGATCTCCTCGCCACGGAAGGGAAACGTCGTGGGTACGCCTACGCGCAGTGGCGGCAAGGGCTGGGCATCGAGGTTGAATTCGCCGAGCTTCTGCTCCAGCCAATCGGCGTGATGGCGGAGGAAGGCCGTCATCTGCGCCGTATGCGTGCCGTTGGGATAGGTGAGACGCGCGCCCTTGGGCGTGACCGTCAGGCGCAAGCGGCGGGCACGCGGATGCGCCGCCTTGAGCACACGGATGGTGCCACCCGTGGGGGTTGCCAGTTCCAGCCAGTCGCCTTCGTTCGATGCCATGTCGCGAGTCTCGTGTCGATCCCGACGAACATCCCACCAAGCCATATCATTACCTGCGACGCCGACGCCCGATCAATCCGGACGCGGCAACTTGAACCATTCTTCCAGCTTGCCCAGCAGGCGCTCGTATTCGAGCGCCATGAGGGAGAAATTCGCGTCCATTTCCGCCGCGGCCGATTCAGGGCTATCCGCCTGCTCGTCCAGTACGACGTCGGTGAACTTGATTTTACGCAGGATCAGGTCCTCGCCAAGTACAAAGGAGATGCGGTCGTCGAACACCAGTCCCAACTGGAAGACCTGTTTTCCGGTCCGCAGGTGTTCGCGAATCTCATCCGTGTCGAGATCCTGGCGACGGCACCGGGCGATGGCGCCCGCCGCCGTGGCGGGGTCACGCAGCTCGCACTCGTCGCCCAGGGCCAGCCCGGCCGGCAGCTCCCCCGAGGCGACCCAATGGGTCATGAGGATCCGGGGCGACTCCTCGGGCGCCAGCGGCACGGCCGGGAAGCTGCCCAGCGCCTCACGGACCTGGCTGAGCGTGTTTTCAGCCGACTTCCGGCTGGACGTGTCCAGGACCAGCCACCCGTTCTTCTTGTCCGCATAGGCCTTCATGCGCGAACTGCGCACGAACGCACGCGGAAGCAGTTCGTTCATGACGTCGTCCTTGATCTTCTTGCGCTCGCGGCCGCCGACCTTGCGCCCTTCCTCCTCGGCGATCTTCTGCACGCGGTTGGCCAGCTCGTCGTTTACGACCGAGGACGGCAGGAGTTTATCTTCGCTGCCGACCGTGACCATCGTGTTGCGGCCGACGCTATGGGTCAGGCCCTCTTCGTGGCGGCCCAAGGGGGAGACGAAGCCGCGGGTGGCCATTTCCAAGGGGCCGACCGGACGCAGCCGGTGTTCGGGAAGCACCTCGTCGAGGCGCTCCAGGTCGGCCGCGACGGATTCGGAAAAGCGGAACAAGGTCAGGTTGCGGAAAAACATGTATCGATGAATCTCATGCGAAGGGATGGCCACGGCGGGCGCTGTGCGCCCACCGGCGAAAAGGCTTTGTCAGGGGGTCAGACGACGCGGGCGATGGCTTCGGCCACGCGGTCGATATTGCCCTGGTTGAGCGCGGCGACACAGATGCGGCCCGTGCTCACGGCGTAGATGCCGAACTCCACGCGCAGGCGCTCCACCTGCGCCGCCGACAGCCCGGAATACGAGAACATGCCACGCTGGCGCTCGATGAACCCGAAGTCGCCGACCTTGGCCAGGCGCTCGGTCAGGCCGCTGCGCATGGCGCGGATGCGCTCACGCATGTGGCCAAGTTCCGCTTCCCACGTCGCGCGGAGATCGTCGTGATTGAGCACGGCGGACACCACCGCGGCACCGTGCGTCGGCGGATTGGAATAGTTGGTACGGATCACCCGCTTCAACTGCGACTGCACACGCACCGCCTCGTCATGCGAAGCGGTGACGATCGACAGCGCGCCGACACGTTCGCCGTACAGGGAGAACGACTTGGAGAACGAACTGGCGACAAAGAATGCGATATCCGTCTCGGCGAACAGGCGCACCGCCTCGGCATCCGCCGCGATGCCGTCACCGAAACCCTGGTAGGCGATGTCGAGGAAGGGCACGAGGCCTCGTTCCTTCACCGTCGCGATCACGCGCTTCCAGTCGTCGGAGCCGAGGTCGACACCCGTGGGATTGTGGCAACAGGCGTGCAGCACGACGATGGCGCCGGTGGGCAGCGTCGCCAGCCCGCCGAGCATGGCTTCGACGTCCACGCCATGCGTCGCGGCGTCGTAATAGGGATATTCCATGACCTGGAAGCCCGCGCCTTCGAACAAGGCACGGTGGTTTTCCCAGCTCGGATTGCTGATCGCCACCGGGACGGACGGGTTCAGCCGCTTCAGGAAGTCGGCGCCGACCTTCAATGCGCCCGTACCGCCGAGCGCCTGTGCGGTGACCACGCGCCGGTCGGCCAGCAAGGGCGAGGTCTCGCCGAAGAGCAGTTTCTGCACGGCGCTGTCGTACAACGCGATGCCGTCGATCGGCAGGTAGCCGCGCGGCAGCTGGGCTTCCAGCCGTGCCCTCTCGGCCTCGCGCACGGCGCGCAGCAGCGGCACGTGGCCGTGTTCGTCGTAGTACACGCCCACGCCGAGATTGACCTTGTCGGTACGGGTATCGGCACCGAAGGCCTCGTTGAGGCCGAGGATCGGATCGCGCGGCGCGAGTTCGACGGAAGAGAACAGGGTCATGATCGGCAGGCCTTGAAGCGTGTGAAGGGAGATGATCAGTCGTTGTCGTCGGCGGCGTCGCCACCCGCGAGCCAGGCGCGCGTGTCGGCGCGTGGAGCGTCGGCACGTGAGCCGAGGGCGGCGAAGTCGAACAGGTTGCGGTCGGTCAACTGCGACGGGGCGATGTTGCCCATCGCGCGAAAGATGGTTTCGCTCCGGCCGGGATGGGCTTTCTCCCAGTCGGCCAGCATGCGCTTGACCACCTTGCGCTGCATGTTTTCCTGCGAACCACACAGATTGCAGGGAATGATCGGAAAGGCCCGCGCCTCGGCATAGGCCGCGATGTCGTCCTCGCGGCAATACGCGAGCGGACGGATCACCACGTGGCGCCCATCGTCCGATAGCAGCTTCGGCGGCATCGCCTTCAGGCTGCCCTGATAGAACATGTTCAGGAAGAACGTGCCGAGGATGTCGTCACGGTGGTGGCCGAGCGCGATCCGCGTGATGCCGTTGTCGGCCGCCCACTGGTAAAGCGCGCCGCGGCGCATGCGCGAGCAGAGGCTGCACATCGTCTTGCCCTGTGGGATGACCCGGGTCACGACGCTGTAGGTGTCTTGTTCGATGATGTGGAAGGAAACACCCCGCGCCTTGAGGTACTCCGGCAGCACGTGCTCGGGGAAGTCCGGCTGCTTCTGGTCGAGGTTGACCGCGATCAACTCGAAACGGACCGGGGCCTTCGCCTGCAAGGACAACAGCATGTCCAACAAGGTGTAGGAATCCTTGCCGCCGGAAAGGCACACCATCACCTTGTCCCCGTCCTCGATCATGCCGTAATCGGCGATCGCCTGGCCGACCTGGCGACGCAGGCGCTTGGCCAGCTTGCCTGTCTCGTAGGTCTGCTTGCGCGTGGCTTCAGGGGAGGCGGACATGGTGCGGCGATGACTTCATGCGGGGGGCTGGTCCCCCTATTGTAGCCGCTGCGGGCCCGCCCGCCCGGGGTTACAATCGGCGCTTCCCTCGCCGTCCGGCCCAATGCCATGCAGGTTCAGGACCCAGCAGAACTCAACCAGCGCCTCGCCGAGCTCAAGGTGGAGCACCGCGACCTCGACGCCGCCATCGAGCACCTGGCGGCGGCGATCACCCGCGACGAGCTTCAGCTCACCCGCCTGAAAAAGCGCAAGTTGCTGCTGAAAGACACCATCGCCCGGATCGAAAGCCGGCTGATTCCCGACCTCGACGCCTGAGCCATCCATGATCCCCGTACGCCTGGAAAACGCCTACGTCACCCTGGAACCGCTGGCCCTCGCCCACATCGGCCCGCTCGAGCGCGCCGCCGCCGACGGCAACCTCTGGAATCTCTGGTTCACCTCCGTACCCGCCCCGGGCCGCATGACCGACTACGTGGAGTCGGCACTGCGCGGCCAGGACGAGGGGCGGATGGCGCCATGGGTGGTTCGGGAGAACGGCAGCGGGGAGATCGTCGGTTCCACGCGGTATTACGACATCGTGCCCGATCCTTTCCGCGTGGCCATCGGCTACACCTGGTATGCGCGGCGCTGGCAGCGCAGCCATGTCAACACCGCGTGCAAGCACCTGCTGCTGGCGAACGCCTTCCAGAACGAGGGTGTGGTCGCGGTGGAATTCCATACCGACGCCTACAACCAGGATTCCCAGCGGGCGATCGAGAAGCTGGGTGCGAAGCGCGAAGGAATCCTGCGCGCCCACAAGCGACGCCCGGATGGCTCACTGCGTGACACGGTCTGCTACAGCATCCTCGCCACCGAGTGGCCCGACGTGGACAAGTGGCTGGAGCTGCGGCTGAAGCGTCTCGCTCCAGCCGATTCCTGAGACTAGCGGCGCACCTCAGCGGGACGCCACCGCCTCGCCACCGGACGGCCGCACCACGAGCGTGGCCGTCATGCCGGCCGCCAGCACCGTGCCGGGCGGCAGGTGTGCGGTATCGATCTTCACGCGCACCGGCACGCGCTGGGCCAGGCGAACCCAGTTGAAGGTGGGGTTCACATCCGCAAGCAGATCGCTGCCGGTCGGATTGTCGGCATCGGTGATGCCCCGCGCGACACTCTCCACCGTGCCCTTCAGGTCGACTCCACCGCTCATGAGGCGGATGTCGACCGGGTCGCCGACACGCAAGCCGGGCAGCTTGGTTTCCTCGAAGTACCCGTAGATCCAGTACGAGTCGCTATCGATCAGGGCGAGCCGTGCCGCACCAGCGCTGGCGTAGTCGCCGATGCGGACATCGAGGTTGGTGACATAGCCATCCACCGGCGCGCGCACCTCGGTCCGGTCGAGGTTGAGTTGCGCGGAAGCGAGTTCCACCCGGGCCTGGGCCACGGCGGCCAGCGCCTGCTGTTGAGCGGCGCTTGCCTGCTTCGTGCTCGCCTGCGCCTGCTGCCAACCGGCGCGCGCGGCGTTGGCGGCGGCCATGGCATTGGCCTTGTCCTCCGCGGAGATGACGTTGTTGATCAGCTTTTGCCGGCGCTCCGACTGCGCTTCGTACATCTCGTAATTCGACCGGCTCTGCTGGGCACCGGCCGTGGCGGCGTTGATGTTCGCGCCCGCGGCGCGCGCGGCGGCCTCGGCGGCGGCGAGATTGGCCTGCGCCTGCGCGACCGCGTTCTGGTACCGCGCCTTGTCGACCACGAAGAGCAGGTCGCCCTTCTTCACCGTCTGATTGTCGATGACACGCACGTCGGTGACGAGACCCGCGACGTCGGGCGCGATCCGCACGATCTCCGCACGCACGCGGCCATCGCGCGTCCACGGGGAATACATGTAGTGCTTCCACAGCGCATGACCGACGAAGGCCGCGAAGACGACGACCACGGCGGTCACGGCGAAACGGATGAGACTGGCGAATTTCATGACGGGATCACTCAGTACAGGAACAGCGCCAGGGCGCCGAAGACACAGACGAAGACGGCAAGGCGGAACAATGGCGGATGCCAGACCAGGCGGTACAGGCCGAAGCGGCCGGCCAGCCCGTCGAGCAGCCACAGAAGAAGCAAGGCCAGGACGAAGAAGACGAGCAACCCCGGCACGAGGGCGTCGCCGAGTGCGATCTCACGAGGCATGGGGGATTTCCTTGCCGAGAGGCGCGTCGGGCATGTACGCGGCGAGCACGGACTCGCCGTCGAGCAATGCCATGCGCACGAGATGAAGGTGTTCGAGCAGGTGTGCGACGCCGTCATGCTCCCCGACGCTGGCGATCGCCGTGGCGACGGCGTCGCGCGCCAGCAGGTAGCCCCGCGCATCGGGCTTCTCGTAGAAGCGCGACAACGTGCCCAGTGCTTCTTCGAGGTAGGGCCGTAACGTGGCCGGCAGTTCACGACGGGCCATGTCATGGCGCAGTTCGATCAGTGCGCGACCGGTTTCATGTACCGCCAGGGCCCAGGCAATCAGCGCGCGCGAATCGGCGCTTCCCGGCTCGGTCTGCGCGACCACCTGGCTCACGAGATCGTGGTTGACGCTCTCGAAACGGTGGCGAAGGCCCGGCAGCGGCGCTTCCGCGGCGAGCGCCACCTGCCCGCGCAACCGCGCCAGCTGGCGACGTCGCAACCACGCGCTGCCGATCGCCGGGGGAATCACCACGAACGAGACGGCCGCCGCGCCAAGCCCGATGACCTGGGCGATCGCATCGTTGATGAAATGCGCGGGATCGTAGGTCTGCACGTTCTTCAGGGCGAGGATGTAAGCGAAGCCCATGGCCCAGCCAAGTCCATACGATGCGAACCGCTGGGTCATCATCATGACCAGGCCCACGGCGAGGAAGGGCGCGACGCCGACCACGAGCAAACCGTATCCATCCAGCTGCGTCAGCACGAAGAACTCACAGACGAAACCCGCGACCATGCCGGAGAGATAACCAAGCATCACCAGCCAGGTGACCCGGGTGGGGTTCGGCGTCGTGGCGAAGAGTCCGGCGAAGATGGTCGCGAGCAGCATCGCGCTGGAACCCATGGGCCATGCACTGGCGATCCAGAACGCGCCTAGCACCAACATGGTCAGCGTCGTGCGAACGGTGGCGACGCCGGCACCGAGGAAGTCGTTGCCACGGTCGAAACGGACGCGCTCGGCAGAACCGGCGATGACGCGCGGCGTTTGCAAGGTCGCTGCCGCGTCCACATAGTCGTGCAGCTCATCGATGAAGCGAAGTAGCAATGCGGCACCGGTATCGAAGTCACGAAGATCCTGCGTGTCGTCGAGGGTGGCGCGCAATGCACCGGTGTTGCCGCGCATCGTGTCGCGCGCGGCCGCCAGCCTCGGCAGCAGCACGCGCGCTGGCGCACCCGCCTCGATGGGCGCGTCCAACCCTTCGCCCAGGGGGGCGTAGAGACGGATCAGCAGGTTCGCCGCCGTATCGCGGCGTGCCCGCTTCAACCGGTTGATGAGGTGATGCAACGACTGGAAGCTGGTCGACGCGGCCATGAAACGCTGGTTGAAGAGGCGCAGGTGGTTGCTGCGTGCACGTGCTTCGGCATCCTCGAAGATGACGGAGCTACGCAAGTCCTCCAACGAGACGGCCGTGCGCACGAAGCGCAGGTGCGCTTTCTCCATGGACTCGCGCGGGATGGCGCCACCCGTGCTGTCGCGGACGAAGGCGACGAAGTTAGCGAACTGTTCGCGTGCCGTGCGACGCAACACGTCGCGCATGCGGCTCGGGAAGACGACATCGCTGACGACGCCGCTGACCAGCAGGCCGAGTAACACCTCGCTGATGCGTGCCGTGGCCGAATCGAACACACCCGGCGGGTTCTCGATGACCGGAATGGCGACGATGGCGGCGGTATACCCCCCGAGGACGAAGGCGTATGACTTGAAATTGCGGTACAACGTGGCGCCACCGGCACAGATGCCGATCCACAGCGAAAGGGCCAGGAGGAAGAGGTCGCGCTGCTGTGGAAAGGCGGCCACGATACCGACCCCCGCCGTGGCGCCGGCCAACGTACCCAGCGCGCGATAGAAACTTTTCGCCAGCACCATGCCGGCTTGCCGGTTGGCGACGATGATCGTCGTCAACATCGCCGTGGATGGCGCTGGCAGATCCAGGCGCATCGCGATCCAACCGGTGAGAAAGAACGCGATCAGGGTCTTGGCCACGAACAGCCATACCGACGCTTCCTCGCGAAGTGTCTCGGCGACGACCTGTCGCGTCAGGGGCACGCGGGTTGAAAGATTGGCAGCGGACATGACGCGCTCGTCTATTCCCCGAAGCCGGCCAGCATCTTCTTCAGCAGTCCTTCGAGCTGCCCCTGTTCGCCCGCGGTGAGATTACGCGTCTGCCGATGAAGCAGGGTGACGATATCGGGAAGGAAGCTTTCGATGAGGGCGAGGCCCTGCGGGGTGAGCGTCAACGTCACCTTGCGGCGGTCCTCGTCGCTTCCCGAGCGGGCGATGTAGCCCTTTTCACAAAGCTGTGTGGTGAGCCGCGTGACGTTCGCGGATTTCTCGCCGGCCGCGTCCGCCAATTGCGACGGATGCAGACTGTTCTCCGGCGAGCCGTACAACATCATGAGGATGTTGTACTCGGGATGGTTGAGCCCGTAGGGACGCATCACCGCGTTCGCCTCGTCACTGATCTCCTTGAAGAGATGCTTGACCAGGCGCACGAGCACGGCCGGTCCACGCGGGAACTCCGGGTATTTTTCCCGGGTGATATCAAGGCGAGCTTCGGTGGGGGCGAAACGGTGCATGGGAGGTACCCGCGATGGTTACCTCACAAGTATATAGTTCATTTGTGTATATTCAATAGCGGTAGTTATCGCCGACCGCCGGATCAGTTCTTCAGCGGAACGGTTTCGAAACCGCCCTGCGGGGCCGTGTTCTGCGGCGGCGTAGGCGTATTGCCACGCACCGGCTCCACGGCGCGGCTACCGCAGCTATAGGCGCCCCACGGCTGGGACCCTTCGCTGGGTTCGGCCAACGGCTTGATCGTGTCGGCACCCATCTTCGCCGCCTCGTTACGGGCCAGCACCTCGAGTTCGTCGCGGACCTTGAGATCGCTACGGTCGACCGGGCCGACCCGGTTCATGACCGACACCGTGACCTTGCCTTGCTCTTTGCAGCTGCCGACATCGCCGTTCCAGGCGGTGCGCACGTTACGCGCGCCGTCGTCGAGCTTGATGCCCCAGGTACAGGCCGAGAGGGCGAGTGGAACGAGAAGGACGAAGGCTTTGCGCATGGGGGAACTCCGGGGAAACGACGAGGCATATGCTAACGGATGCCGGCGAGGGCGCGATTCGTTCACGCCCTCGCCCGCGCTTTACTTACTTTCCGGCGATGCAGCCGGGGTACCGTGGGCCTTGCCCGTCGAAGCGCCGGCGTGGCTGGCCTTGACCGGATTGCCATCGGCATCGACCACGTGCACCTCGCCAAGATTCAACGCACGCACGGGTGCCTCGATCTTGCGCAGGTCGCCGACGATGACCCAGGTCAGCGCATCGGGCCGTATGACGGCCGCTAGCGCGTCCTCCGCGGCTTTGCGGTCGACGCCTTCGATACGCGATTTCAACGTCTGCACGTAGTCGTCGGGCCGGTCGTAGACGACGATGCCGGTCATGGCGCCGAGCACCGCGCCGGTGGTCTCGAAGCTACCCGGGAGGGCGCGGATACGCTGGGCGCGGATCTTCGCGATTTCGTCGTCGGTCAACGGCTTCGGCCCGATCACCGCCTTCGCTTCCTTGAGGATTTCCGCAGCCGATTCCGCGGTCTTGTCGGTCTGGACCGGTGCGTAGAACAGCATCGGGCGCTGGCCCTGCGCGTCGGAAAGCATGCTGCCGGCGCCATAGGCCCAACGCTTCTCCTCGCGCAGGTTCATGTTGAGCCGCGAGGTGAAGGTGCCGCCGAACGCGCCGTTGGCGATGCCGAGATCAATGGCGTTCTTCGCCTTCGTGGAGGGTGCGAGCAAGCCGGCGAGGATGAGCGACTGCGGCGCATCGGTGCGGTTGATCAGGAACACGCGTGGCTTCGCCTGCGCCGCGACCTGGCCGATGTTTTTCTTCGGCACCGCGGACGCGGGCGGTGTCCAGTCACCGAAGACGGCATCGAGCTGGGGCAGGATCTGCGCCAGCGTCGTGTCGCCCGCGACCAGGATGCGGACGTTATCCGGACGCACGTAGTCGCGCTGGAAGGCGGCGAGGTCGCCCGCCGTCAACGAAGCGATGGCCTTCTCGGTACCGCTGCCGGTGAAGGGAATGCCATAGGCATGGCCCTTGCCGTAGAGCAGCGGCGGAAGCGTGCGCAGCGCCAGTCCGGTCGGTTCGGTCTTTTCCTGGGCGATGCCGGCCAACCACTGACCACGGACGCGCTCGATATCGTCCGACTTGAATGCCGGGTGGCGGACGATGTCGGCGAACAGGTCGAGCGACGGCTTCAACTCGGAGTTGAGGGCATTGAGGCCCACCCCGCAGGTATCCAGCGAGCAGCTGGAATTGACGAAGGCACCGAGGCGTTCCTTTCGACGGGCGACCTCGACCGAGTCCAGCGTCTTGGTGCTTTCCTCGATCAGCGAGGAGGTGAAGCTGGCCGTGCCGAGCTTGCGGCCCTGGTCAGCCGCGTAGCCGGCATCGAACAGCAACTGCACCTGCGTGACCGGCACCGTGTGGCGCTCGGCCAGCACCACTTCGATGCCGTTCTTGAGTTTGCCGCGCTGCAGCTGCGGGAAGACCAGGTCGGGGAAGCTCGTGACCGGCGGCACGCCCTTGGAGCGGTCCACCGCGGATTTCGCCACGGCATACGATTTGGCGGGCGGCGTGACCGCGGCCGGGCGCCCCTGTGCGGGACCGAGCGCCGTGACCGCCTTGTCTTCCGCGGCAGGATCGAAACCCGGCGCGGCGGGGAGGACAGTGAGCGTGTAGTCGCCCTTGGTCAGCCATGTCTTCGTGGCGGAAAGCACGGAGGCCACGGTGGCCGCCTGCGCCCGGGCGAGGTCCTTTTTGTAGGCTTCCGGATCGTCACGGTACACCTGGCCCTCGGCCAGGATCACCGCCTTGCCGCTCGAGCCGCCGACCTTTTCCAGGCCGCGGACGAAGCTGGCTCGGTTGGCGACCTTGGCGCGGACGAGTTCGTCGTCGGTGGGGCCATGCGCGAGGAATTCCTTCCACACGTCGGCCACCGCCGCCTCGACCTTCGCCGGATCGACGCCGTTCTTCACGTCGACCGTGAGCTGCACCTGGCTGGCGAGCGCGAACGGCGCGATGCCCAGGCTGACGTCGTCGGCGAGCTTGTCCTGGTAGACGAGGCGCTGGTAGAGACGGGAGGTCTTGCCGCCGCCGAGCACGGTCGTTGCGAGGTCGAGCTGGATGGCGTCGTCGCTGCCCAGCTGCGGCACGATCCACGTACGCACGATGCGCGTCTGCGCGACCTGGTCATGCTGGACGCCGCGCGTGGACGTCGTCAGCGGAGTGATCCACGGCTGCTGGCGCGGCACCGGCGGCCCCGCCGGGATATCCCCGAAGTATTCCTCGGCTTTCGCCTTCGCCTGGGCGACGGTGATATCGCCGGCGAGCACGAGCGTGGTGTTCGCCGCGCCGTAGTAATCGTGGAACCACTTCTTCACGTCGGCCAGCGAGGCGGCGTCGAGATCCGCCATCGAGCCGATCGTGTCGTGATGATAGGGATGGTTCGCCGGGTAGGTGTTGAGCAGGACGTTCTCGTCCACGCGGCCATACGGACGGTTTTCATCCTGCCGCTTCTCGTTCTGCACGACGCCACGCTGGGTATCCAGTTCCTTCTGCCCGATCGCGCCGAGCAGGTGGCCCATGCGGTCCGATTCCATCCACAGCGCCATGTCGAGCGCCGTGGTGGGCACGGTCTCGAAGTAGTTTGTGCGGTCGAACCAGGTGGTGCCATTCATGTCGGTGGCACCGGCGAGTTCGAACGGCTGGAAATAGGTGCCCTTGCGGTTTTCCGACCCGGAGAACATCAGGTGCTCGAACAGGTGGGCGAAGCCGGTCTTGCCCGCGGGCTCGTCCGCGGAGCCCACGTGGTACCAGATGCTGACCGCGACGACTGGGGCCTTGTGGTCCTCGTGGACGACCACGGTGAGGCCATTGGGCAGCTGGAAACGCGTGTAGGGGATGTCGGGAATCGCGTCGGACGACGCGGGAGCCGCAGTGGCGGCACCGACCAGGGAAATCAGCCCTGCGGCAAGCAGGGCGAAGGGACGCTTCATGTACGGCTCCTCAGGGGCCTTCGTGGCCTCGATCCCGGTGAGGCTAGCCCGCGCCGTCCTCCCGGCGCAATCGGTGCTCGGACAGGGCGCGGACGGTGTCCGCTTACGGGTGGTCAGTGTCCGCGGACAGGAAAGGACCAGAGGTCCACCTGACAAACCTCATGCGAATCAGCTGATTGCACGCTCTTAAAGGCTGGCACGACGTTTGCGTTACTAGTCCTGCTAAGCCGGGTGGCTTTCGACCCGACGCCAGATGAGGAGAACGCCATGAAGTACGAAATGCTGATGCTCCGCAGCCTGCTCGTCACCTCGATGCTGATCTGCGGCCTCACCCTCGCACAGATGTTCTGACCCTTTCGAATAACCATGAATCAAGGCATATACACCATGAAACACGAACTCCTGATGCTGCGCAGCCTGCTGGTCGCCTCCCTGGTCGTCTGCGGCCTGATCCTCGGCAACATGCTGACCTATACCGGCAACCCCATCCAGCTCGCCAGCGTCGGCACGACCGTCAGCGCGACCGCTTGCGCGCTGCCGCCCGATGGCATCGTCTGCCCACGCGCGGCCTCATAATGGGGGCATGCCCCATGTCATCCTGTTCCGACCCGAGATACCGCCCAATACGGGCAACGTGATTCGCCTGTGCGCCAATACCGGCGCGGCTTTGCACCTGGTGCGACCGCTTGGCTTCGAGCTGGACGACACCCGATTGCGCCGCGCCGGGCTGGATTACCATGAGTTCGCCCGAGTGGCCGTGCACGACGACCTCGACGCCTGTCTCGCCGCCATCGGCCATCCTCGTGTCTTCGCGTTCTCGACACGCGGCCGCCGCCTGCATACCGACGTGGCCTTCGCCCAGGACGATGCCTTCCTTTTCGGCTGCGAGACGGCGGGCCTGCCCGACGAAGTGATCGATGGCATCCCGGAAGCCCAGCGCATACGCCTGCCGATGCGCCCGGGAAACCGCAGCCTCAACCTTTCCAACGCGGTCGCCGTGGCGGTATTCGAAGCCTGGCGCCAGGCCGGTTTCGAAGGCGCGACACCGTAGGCCTGACGAACAGCGGGTACGGGCAAGCTACAATCCGGCGCATGACCTCCGATCGCCCCGCGGCCGACGCCGGCCCCAACCGCTTCCTGCCTCGCCCGCTGCGCGTCCTCGCCGGACGGGCCATGGAGTCCGCGCTCAACCGCGCCGTGGACCTCGACCCGGACACCCGGGCACGCCTCGACGTTCTCGATGGCCGCAGCATCCAGGTGTACCTCACGGGACCGGGGCTCGCCTTGCGCATCTCCGTCGAGAAGGGCGGCCTCCGGGTCGGCCCGCCGGAGGACAGCGGCAGTCTCCGCGTCACGGCATCGCCCGGCAGCTTGCTGGCCATGGCCTTGCGCCGCGACGACGACAGCGTGGCACCCGGCAAGGTGGACATCGCGGGTGACGCCGAGTTGGCCCGTCGGCTCGAACGCCTGGCGCGGCAGTACGCACCCGACGTCGAGGAGGCATTCGCGAAAACCTTCGGCGACGTGATCGGCGTGCCGTTGGCGAAGGCCATGCGCGAGGCGCTCGGCCATGCCCGCGAGTCGGCCGCCCATCTCACGGAGGACGCCGCGGACTGGTTGCGCGACGAAGGCCGCGTGGCGGTGGCGCCCGCCGAGATGGATGTCTTCCTCGATGGCGTGGATGCCATACGTGAGCGTGCCGAGCGCGCGGAAGCACGCCTTGCGCGCCTGGAGCGCGCGTCGAAGGGACGCGGCGCATGACATCGCTGCGGCTCGTTCCCCGCCTGCTGCGCGTCGCCGCGGTCCTGTTGAAGTACCAGCTCGACGAACTCGTCGACGGAGCCCATCTCTTCCGCCCCCTGAAGCTCGTCCGTCCGCTTTTCCCGAAACCGTCCGCCGACGTGCGCAGCCTGCCCCGTGGCGCGCGCCTGCGGCTCGCGCTCACCGAGCTCGGCCCTATTTTCGTGAAGGCCGGCCAGGTACTGTCGACGCGCCGCGATCTCGTGCCGGCCGACGTCGCCGACGAACTCGCGCTGTTGCAGGACCAGGTACCGCCCTTCCCCGGCGCCGAAGCGCGCGCCATCGTGGAGCGCGAACTCAAGGCGCCTGTCACCACGCTGTATGCCGCCTTCGACGAGATCGCGCTGGCTTCCGCCTCGATCGCCCAGGTGCACGCCGCCACCTTGCACGACGGTCGCGAGGTCGTGGTGAAGGTGTTGCGTCCCGGTATCGACAAGCGCATCGCGCGCGATGTCGACCTCCTGCACGCACTCGGCGGGCTGGCCCAGCGCTGGCATCCGAACGCGGACAAGATCCGCCCACTCGAAGTCGTCGCCGAAGTGGAGAAGATGCTCTCGAACGAGCTCGACCTCCAGCGTGAAGGCGCCAGTGCCAGCCTGCTGCGACGCAACTTCGCCAGTGGTGTCGACCTCTACGTGCCGGAAGTGCATTGGGACTTCAGCACGGAACGCGTGCTCACCCTGGAGCGCGTGCGCGGCGTGAGCGCGGACGATGTCGTCGCGATCGACAAGGCCGGCCTCGATCGCAAGCGCCTCGCAGCCAAGGGCGTCCGCCTGTTCTACGAGCAGGTCTTCCGCGACAACTTCTTCCACGCCGACGCGCACCCCGGCAACATCTGGGTCGATACCTCGCGCGTGGACGAGCCACGTTTCATCGCGCTCGACTTCGGCATCATGGGCTCCTTGCCGGAAGCGGACCAGTATTGGCTCGCGGAAAACTTCATCGCGCTGTTCGAACGGGATTACGCGCGCATCGCACAGTTGCACGTGGCGGCGGGATGGATGCCCGCCACCGTCCGCATCGATGAACTCGAAGCGGCCGTGCGCACGGTGTGCGAGCCGTACTTCACCCGCCCGCTCGCGCAGATTTCCATCGCGGAACTGGTCGTGAAGCTGTTCCAGACCGCGCGACGTTTCGAGCTCACGCTGCAGCCGCAGCTGATCCTGTTGCAGAAGACCCTGCTCAACATCGAGGGCGTGGGACGCATGCTCGATCCGGAAATCGACATCTGGGCCGTGGCCCATCCGGTCTTGCGGCGCATCCTGCGCGAGCGTTACAGCATGCGCGCCACGCTGCGTGACGTGCGGCGGCGCCTGCCGGAATGGATCCACAGCGCGCCTCGCATGCCGGAGCTGGTGCGGGATGCCTTGCGCCAGGTGGCCAGCGGCCAGCGCCAGCAGGTGGCCGATCCCCTGGCCCTGGCCCTGGTTCGCGACGATGCGCGACGGATGCGCCGGCTCGTGGCCTGTAGCCTGCTCGGCTCCACGCTCCTGGTTTTCGCGGCCCTGGTCGGGACGCTCGCACCACGCGGCATGTGGCCGGCCGTGGTCGCCGGAGTGGCGGGGATTGTCTCTTTCGCTGCCGGCTGGCCGCGTCGCACCCCCTGACCGCCGTGCTCGAGATCCTCTACCAGGACGACGACATCGTCGCCGTCAACAAACCCGCGAACCTGGCCGTGCACCGCTCGAAGTTCGTGGGTCCGGATGACGCCTTCCTGATCGATCTTCTGCGCGAGCAGGTGGAGGGACGCCTTCACCTGGCGCATCGCCTCGACCGCGCCACCTCCGGCGTGCTCCTGGTCGCCCGCTCTCCCGAGGTAGCGGGCCGGCTCGGCGAACAGTTCATGGGCCGCAGCGTGCGCAAGCGCTACCTCGCCGTGGTGCGCGGCTGGCCGGAGCCGGAGGAAGGGACGGTGGATTACCCCCTGCCCGGTTCGCGCGACACAGGACCGCGGCGCGAGGCCAGCACCGACTATCGCCGTCTTGCCACGGTCGAGGTCGACATCCCGCTGGGGCGCTACGAAAAGCAACGCTATGCCCTCGTGGCGGCGGAGCCGCGTACGGGCCGGTTCCGCCAGATCCGCAAGCATTTCGCCCACATCCATCATCCGATCGTCGGCGACAGCCAGCACGGACGCGGCGATCACAACCGCCTTTTCAAGCAACACTTCGCCTCGCACCGGTTGCTCCTGCATGCCGCCGCCTTGTCGTTCGCGCATCCGGTGGACGGCAGACCGTTGACGCCGCAAGCCGGCCTGGACGACACCTGGCTCAAGTTGCTCGAACGCTTCGCCTGGACCGAAGCCTTCAGGAACTGGCGCGACGCCCCGTAAGAATCGCGCCGCAGCATGCCAAGCGTCGTACCACTGCTAGACTTCGTCCCGCCATGCTCATCGTGACTCCCACCATCGCCATTCCCGACGCCGAGTTGATCGAGCGCTTCACGCGTGCCGACGGCCCCGGCGGGCAGCATGTCAACCGCACCGAGAGCGCGGTGGAACTGCGCTTCGACGTGGCTGGCTCGCCCTCGCTCCCCGAAGAGGTGCGCGCCCGCTTGCTGGCGCGCCGCGACCGCCGCATGACGGATGCCGGCGTCCTCGTCATCCAGGCACGGCGCTTCCGCGACCAGGCACGTAACCGCGACGATGCCCGCGACCGCCTCGCCGACATCGTGCGGGAAGCCACGGTCGTGGCGAAGAAGCGTGTGGCGACGAAACCGACGCGCGCCTCCAAGGAACGGCGGCTCACCGGCAAGACCCAGCGCGGCCAGGTGAAGCGCACGCGGTCGCGCGACTGGAGCCACGAGTGATCGGGGTTCCCGAGCGACTACCGCCCCAGGTGCCATCGTTGCCCGACTCATGGTGGAAGCGCTTCTGCCGCTGGGCGATCGGCCTGAGTGGATGGCGGCTTGTAGGCGAACTGCCCGACTTGCCCAAGGTCGTGCTCATCGGCGCGCCACATTCGTCTTATTGGGACGGCGTGTGGGGTTTGCTGATGAAGTCGGCGCTCGGCCTCGACCTGGGCGTGATGATCAAGCGCGAAGTGCTCAATGGCCCCTTCGGTCCCATCGTGCGCCGCCTCGGCATGATCCCCATCGACCGTTCCGCGGCGACGAACGTCGTGGACCAGATGGTCGAGCGATTCGCCACGCACGACAAGATGTGGCTTGGCATTGCGCCGGAAGGCACGCGCAAGGCGGTGAAGCAGTGGAAGTCCGGCTTCCTGCGCATCGCCCGTGCCGCTGGCGTTCCCATCCAGACCGTCTTCATCGATTACCCGACGAAGACGTTCACGGTGGGCCCGCTGGTGAATGCCAGTGCGGACATCGAGGGCGATCTCGCCTCCATTCGCGCCATGTTCGCCGGGTACCGCGGCAAGCACCGCGGCGTTTGATGGTCTGACGCGCCAATCCCACAGGGAAAAGCGAGATAGCTTTGAGTACTTCAGCTACTCGGCACGCTGCACATTCCTGACAGCACCTGACTGTTTTATGCGCGACGCTCGCAATCTACTTTTAGCGAGTGCGCTTCATGATCATTCCATCATGGCTCAGGCGATTTGATACTCCGCCTGCGAAAGTCGATGTACTGGGCAAGGTCGGTCAGCATCGCTGTGACCCGGTACGGCTTTCGTGGCGCCTTCCTGGCCCTGTGAAGCAGTCGCTCAAGCAAATGGACCTGACGCGCGTGCGTCCTTCGGAATTGCTTGTAATCGCTTCGGCACTGCGTAAAGAGGGCCTGATGTCCGGGTCTGCGTTAGACAAGATCAAGGATTTCACACTCGATGCCCATGGCAAGCCCGGTCCAGATATTCCGTTCGACTTTCTGCGCGACGTACGCCAAGGTCTTGCCGTTGCGAAAGCCGTGTCGCGCAAGCAAGGGAACTTCGCTCCGGAACGGCTGTACGCAGAGTTCGCCATGAGTGCCCGTGGCTTGAATTATTTGGCGGCAGCCATCAAGGGGATACGCCCGGTTGATATCTACGGGTAAAAGTCAGCGTTCCGAATGCCCCGACTCGTCGTAATCGCGATGCGTCAGCAAGCCGGGGCGGATCAGGTCGATGAACGCGCGTGCCTCCGGGCTGAGGAACTTGCCCTTGCGCATGACGACGCCGTAGCTTCGCTGGGGAAAGAACTGGCGCAGGTTGCGCACGGCGAGCCGCTCACGGTCGGCTTCCGTGATGCAGATGCCGGTGACGATGGAAATGCCCAGCCCCATCGCCACGTACTGCTTGATCACGTCCCAGCCACCCACTTCGATTGCGACGGTATACGGCACGTGCCGTTGCTGGAACACCATGTCGACCAGGCGAAACGTGGTCAGCCGCTGAGGGGGGAGGATCAGTCCGTACGGCGACAGGTCCTCCAGGCGGATGTCGTCGAGCGAGGCGAGCGGATGATCCGGCGGCATGATCAGCATCGGATCGTAGTGATAGACCGGTGCCCATGCGATGTCGTTCGGCACATCGAGCATCGAGCCGATGGCGATGTCCGCTTCGTCGGCGCGCAACAAGGCAAGGCCATCCTTGCCCGTGACGTTGGCCAGTTGCAGGTGCACCGACGGGTAGCGCTCGCGGTAGGCCTTCACCAGCTCGGGCAGCAGGTATTGGATGGTGGACGAGCCCGCCGCCACCGTGAGCTTCCCTCCCTGGGAGCCACGAGTCTTCGTGTGGAACTCGCGATCCAGGTTCTCGAGCCCTTCCACGAGCGGACGGGCCATCTCGTAGAGCGCCTCTCCGGCATCGGTAAGGGTGACGCGACGGCGGGTCCGTTCCAGGAGCGGAGCTCCCAATTCCCGCTCCAGCGCCTTCAGCTGCAAGCTCACGGAGGGCTGAGACAGGAACAGTGCCTCCGCGGCACGACTGAGAGTGCCCAGGCGCGTGATGTAGACGAAGGCTCTCAACTGCTTCAGGCGGTTGCCCTTGTAGTAGAAGCGGGCGGCGGCATCGCTTCCCGAATCGGCGGCCCGCGTCTTGCCGCGCGAAGCCTTCGTGGCCTTTTCACCGACGGGATTCAGCTTCTTTGTCACCGGCAACTCCATTTAAGTCAATCATTTACCACATTCATTAACATTGTTAATGCTTGTCTTTGAAACATATGCTTTGTCAAAAGCATAGCCCCGGGCCTAGCGTGGATACCAGACCCACGTCCGGAGGCTCAGTCCCATGGCAGTTCCCAAGATCGCGATCGACCCGCAGGTTGGCATCCGCTTCGGCGACGATAGAGGCGCCTACAGCGACATCCTGACGCCCGCCGCCGTCGCCTTCGTGGCCGGACTCCACCGCCGCTTCGACGGCCGCCGCCTTGCCCTGCTGGCGGAACGCGTGGCCCGGCAACAGCGATATGACGCAGGCGAACTGCCCGACTTCCGCGCGGATACCGCTTCCATTCGGAAAGATGACTGGTCGGTCGCCCCCATCCCCCTTGCACTCCGTGATCGCCGCGTGGAAATCACGGGCCCGGTGGAACGCAAGATGATCATCAACGCGCTGAACTCCGGCGCCAGGGTGTTCATGGCCGACTTCGAGGACTCGAGCGCCCCGACCTGGGCCAACCAGATGGACGGTCAGCGCAACCTTCGCGATGCGGTGGACGGGAGCATCGAGTTCACCAACGCCGAAGGCAAGGTGTACCGCGTGGGCAAGGATCCCGCCGTGCTGGTGGTGCGTCCGCGCGGCTGGCACCTGCCGGAGCGTCACGCGGAAGTCGACGGCGATGTGGTCGCCGGCGCCCTGGTGGATTTCGGCCTGTTCGCATTCCATAACGCGAATACGCTGCACGAGCGGGACCGCGGCCCCTACTTCTACCTGCCGAAGCTGCAGAGCATGGAAGAAGCCGCGTTATGGAATGACGTGATGACACACGCCGAAAGCGAGCTTGGCCTTCCGTATGGAACGATGAAGGCCACGGTGCTCATCGAGACGTTGCCTGCCGTGTTCCAGATGGACGAGATCCTGCATGCGTTGCGCGATCGCGTCGTCGGCCTCAACTGCGGTCGGTGGGACTACATCTTTTCCTACCTCAAGACGTTCCGTAACCATGCCGATCGCCTGCTCCCCGAGCGTGGGCAGGTCGTGATGACCGTGCCCTTCCTCAAGGCGTATTCGGAGTTGCTGATCCACACCTGTCACCGCCGTGGCGCCTTCGCGATGGGCGGCATGGCCGCACAGATTCCGATCCGCGGCGATGACACCGCGAACGAGGCGGCGATGGCCAAGGTGCGCGCGGACAAACTGCGTGAGGTCACCGCCGGCCACGACGGCACATGGGTCGCGCATCCCGCCCTGGTTCCCATCGCACGGTCGATCTTCGACGAACACATGCCGACGCCGAACCAGTTGCATGTGCTGCGCGAGGATGTCCAGGTGACCCGCGACGCGTTGATCGCACCCGCCATCGGCACGATCACGCGGCAAGGTTTCGACAACAACGTCGAGGTCTGCCTGCGCTACACCGCCGCCTGGCTGGAGGGTCTTGGCTGCGTGCCGATCCATAACCTGATGGAAGACGCGGCCACCGCCGAGATAGCCCGCGCCCAACTGTGGCAATGGCTGCATCACGGCCCGCTGGAATTCAGCGACCACGCGCACATCGACATGGCCTTGTTCGATCACGCCCTGGCAACGCATTGCCACCGCCTGCGCGAAAGCACCCAGCCCGGAGCCAGTCGTGCCGAGGAAGCCGCCGCGCTGATCTCCGCGCTCACCCATGCCGACGAGCTACGCGATTTCCTCACCCTGCCCGCCTACGAACACCTGGCCTGAAATCTTCTTTCCACGGAGTCCCACGATGAAGACGCATACCGCCGAACAGATCACGCTCGACTGGAAGAACAACGAACGCTGGAGCAACGTCGAGCGCCCCTACGCGGCCGAGGACGTGATCCGCCTGCGCGGCACGGTCCAGGTCGAATACACGCTTGCCCGGCGCGGCGCGGAGCGCCTGTGGCGCTCCATCCACGACAAGCCCTACGTCAACGCACTCGGTGCGCTGACGGGCAATCAGGCGATGCAGCAGGTGAAGGCGGGGTTGCAGGCCATCTACCTGTCCGGCTGGCAGGTGGCCGCCGACGCGAACACGGCGGGCACGATGTATCCCGATCAATCGCTGTATCCGGTCGACTCGGTGCCGAACGTCGTCCGCAAGATCAACAAGACCCTGCTGCGCGCCGATCAGATCCACCATGCCGAAGGCAAGGACAACATCGATTGGCTCGTGCCGATCGTCGCGGATGCGGAAGCCGGCTTCGGCGGTGTATTGAACGCGTACGAATTGATGACCCACATGATCGAGGCCGGCGCCGCCGGCGTGCATTTCGAGGACCAGCTCGCCAGCGCGAAGAAGTGCGGCCACATGGGTGGCAAGGTGCTGGTGCCGACGCAGGAAGCGGTGCAGAAACTGGTCGCCGCCCGCCTCGCCGCGGACGTGGCGGGCGTGCCCACGCTGATCGTCGCGCGCACCGATGCAATGGGCGCAGGCCTGGTCACGTCGGACGTCGACGATTACGACAAGCCCTTCCTCACCGGCAAGCGCACGGTCGAGGGCTTCTATGAGAGCAAGCAGGGTATCGAGCAGGCGATCAGCCGTGGGCTTGCCTACGCACCGTACGCGGACCTGATCTGGTGCGAGACGGCGACGCCGGACATGGAACAGGCGCGCCGCTTCGCCGATGCCATCCATGCGAAGTTCCCGGGCAAGAAACTCGCCTACAACTGTTCGCCGAGCTTCAACTGGAAGAAGAACCTGGACGAAAAGACCATCGCCACCTTTCAGAAGCAGTTGGGAGAGATGGGCTACGCCTTCCAGTTCATCACCCTTGCCGGCTTCCATGCGCTCAACTACTCGATGTTCCAGCTGGCACGCGGCTACCGCGATCGTCAGATGGCCGCCTACGTCGAATTGCAGGAAGCGGAGTTCGCGGCGGAGAAGGACGGCTACACGGCCGCCAAGCACCAGCGCGAGGTCGGCACGGGCTACTTCGACACGGTGAACCAGGTGATCTCGGGCTCCCTGAGTTCGCTCTCGGCACTCAGCGGCTCCACCGAGGAAGAGCAGTTCCACCCGGCTTCGGCGGCCTGAGAGCGGGCCAGAAAGTAAAAATCGGCCAGCGCCAAGGAGGCGGGCCGATCCGGGCAACGAGGGGAATGCCGCGAGAAGAAAGGCCTGTCTCTTATACACATCT
>NZ_JBPGXU010000045.1:0-29724 GCF_056755675.1 Luteibacter sp. KNZ12-1A
CGCGGCTTCCTCCATTTCACGGCGGGCCGCGGCGGCGGCGGGGGCGAGCAGGCGGCGCGACAACTCCAGCTTCAACGTGATCAACGACAGCGTATGGCCGAGCAGGTCGTGCAGGTCGCGTCCGATACGCTCGCGTTCCGCCGCCGCGGCCAGCCGGCGGACCTCGTCGTGCGACAGTTTCAGTTCGGCGTCGCGTTGCGCGTTGAAGCGATAGATGACGTTGACCGAACCGACCGACAAGGCGATGAACGACAGGGTCGCCATGACCGCGAACGGCCACGACAGCAGAAACCATGCCGTGGCCATGAAGCCGGCGATGACCGCCGCGATGCCCATGAAGCATCGCCTGGGCACCCCGTCGAAGCCCATCATCGCGCAGGCGTAGATCACATAGCAGGCGCCGCCGCTGGTGTTGAACTTGAGCGTGGCATATCCCATCAGGGCGACGGCGATCGCGTACAACCTCGCCTCGCGTACCGGACGCACGTAGCTCAGGCCGTAAAGGATCAGGAACAGGGGAAACGTGATGGCGGTCGCCGGGATCCAGTACGGACCGAGCTTTTCGGCGAAGACGAGATCGCCGAAGACGTACACGGTCCACACGAGGTGGAACAGGCTGCCGATGCGCAGCCTCGGCTTGTCGCGGTAGCGGTTCCAGAGCGAATCCGGCGTTGGCTGGAACCACGAGGGAACCATGGGAGTGTCCGTGGAAAGGCGTGCGCCCATGCTACTTCAACCGTGACGGCGCAAGCGACGCGCCGCGATGGCCACGAAGGCGATCGTGAAGCCGGCCAGGACGACCACGTGCACGGCGTCGCCGCCGTCGCCCAGGCCCACCGCCGAAAGCGCCAGCCGGTCCAGATGGTATGCCGGCCATAGCGGTGCGATGGACTGAAGGAAGGGCGGCATGACCGGCAGCGGAATCCACAGGCCGGAGAGGAAAGCCATCGGCAGGTAGATGAGATTGACCACGCCGGGCGCGCCCTGCCCTTTTACCAGCGTGCCCAGCAGCAGGCCCATCGCGGAGAACGGCAGGGAACCGAGCACTTCGACGCCGAAGAACCCGGCGGCGCGGGAAGGCGGCAACGCGGCACCGGCCACGAAAATCGCCAGGCACAGCAGGATCGAAGCGACGATCGCGGCCACGAGCAAGGCCATGCACATCTTGCCCAGCAGGTACGCGCCGGGTGGCATCGGCAAGGCGCGCTTCAGCGTAAGCAAGCCGCTGTCGCGTTCCAGCGCCAGCGACACCCCGAAGCCGAACAGGCCCGGCGCCATGACGCCAAAGGTGCCATACGAGGCCAGCAGGTAGCGCGGTGCATCCGCGCTATTGGCATGGCCGAGGAAGATGCCGAACATCACGTAGAACACCGATGGGAACAGCAAGGTCGGCAGCAGGAATCCCGGGTTGCGCAGATAGCGCAGGCACTCGGCTTTCGCCTCCTGCACGTATGCGCCGAGGAGACGTGCCGGCGTCATGGCAACCACGGTGCCGGCGGTGTCGATGGCGGTCATGCGGCCTCCTGTGCGGCATCGGCGTCGCGGGCGATTTCGGTAAAAGCTTCCGCGAGGCCGGCGCGCTGCACTTCCAGATCCGACAGCGAGGGATCGGCGTGCAGCAGGCGCCTTACGACCACCTCCGCGTGGGTGGTCGCGATCGCCAGGCGGTCCTGCCGTGCCTCGACCGACGCGACATCCGGCCATCCCGCCACGATGCCCGGATCGAGCGAGGTCAGGCAGCGAATTCGCCGCAACGCCACGCGCGCACGGAGCGCGTCCACGCTGCCTTCGGAAACGACCTTGCCCTTCGCGATCACGCAGACGCGGTCCGCGAGCGCCTCGGCTTCCTCCAGGTAATGTGTCGTCAGCACCACCGCGCAGCCGCCGGCCACGAGTTGCCGGATGCCCGTCCATAGCGACTGCCGCGCCGTGATATCCATGCCGACCGTCGGCTCGTCGAGGAAGAGTATTTCCGGACGCCCGGCCATCGCCATGGCGAACTGGACGCGTCGTTGCTGGCCGCCCGAGAGGGCGCCATAGCGCCGGCCGAGCAGGTCGGCCACCCCGGCAAGGGCCGCGCATTCGGCCAGCGGCCGCGGGTCGGGGTAATAGCTCGCCGTCAGGCGAAGCAGTTCGCCCACCTTCAACGTCGCCGGCAGGTTCGCGGCCTGCAACATCACGCCGATACGCCGGCGCGGACCGATATCCTGCGGATCTTCGCCGAACAGCGTCACGCTGCCACTGTCGGCGCGATGCAGACCCAGCAGCAGGCCGATGCATGTGCTCTTGCCGGCGCCGTTCGGGCCCAACAGGGCCAGCAGTTCGCCGCGGTGGATATCCAGGTCGATCCCGTCGAGCGCGACGACCGCGCCATAGCGTTTTCCAACGTGTTCGAGGCGTGCGATGCGAGTGTCGTTGTTCATGTGCCCTCCCTTGCGTCGCAACATAATCCCGCGCAAGTCCTTGGCGGCAGTCGCTTGCGTCATTGTGCGGATGTGACAACCGTCACCCGGGGGTTACACGGCCAAAACCCGCATGCTATGCTGGCCGAATAATCCCTTTACATATAGATACTTAGCGGCGCCTTAGGGATTGGATCGAAACCGGGCCGCGTCACCAGTCGAGGAGTGGGTTATGGGCGTCATCGATCTTCTGCGCGCGATGCGCGACTTCGGCGGCACGCCGCGCACGCGTGGCCTGCCGGATGAAACGATCGAGCGTTTCGCCGCGATCGACCCTTCCCTCGTTCGCGCCATCGAAGACGCCGTGGCCTATCACCAGGCCTTGCGCGCCGAGTTCGGCGACCTGCTCCGTCTGGACGAGGCCGAACAGATCCAGCGCGTGCAGTCGTCCCTGGTCAACTTCTATCCCGACGACGGCGTGAACCCCTATGTGCCGGCCGCCGCGCGCGGGCCATGGATCGTGACGCTGAAGGGCGCCGTGCTGCACGACAACGGCGGCTACGGCATGCTCGGCTTCGGCCACAATCCCGAGCACATCGTCGAGGCCATGTCGCGTCCGCAAGTGATGGCCAACGTCATGACGGCCAACGTCTCGCAATGGCGCTTGTCCAACGCCTTGTTCAAGGAGCTGGGCCGGACACGTGATGGCAGGCCTTATTCGCACTTCATGTACCTCAACTCCGGGTCGGAATCGGTCACGCTGGCGGCGCGCATCGCCGACGTCAACGCGCGCCTGATGACGGACCCGGGCGCACGCCATGCGGCACGCACGATCAAGCGGCTGGCCGTGAAGGGCGCCTTCCATGGCCGCACCGAACGCCCCGCCCTCTATTCGGATTCGTCACGCCGGAACTACCAGCAACACCTGGCGAGCTTCCGCAACGAGGACAGCCTGATCACGGTCGAGCCGTACAACGTGGCCCAGCTGAAGGCCGCGTTCGCCGAAGCGGACCGCCAGGGCTGGTTCATCGAAGCGATGTTCCTCGAGCCGGTGATGGGTGAAGGCGACCCGGGCCGCGCGCTCACGCCGGAGTTCTACGCCGCCGCGCGCGAACTCACGCGCGAACACGGCACCTTGCTGCTGGTCGATTCGATCCAGGCGGGTTTGCGCGCGCACGGCGTCTTGTCGATCGTGGACTATCCAGGCTTCGAGTCCCTGGAAGCGCCGGACATGGAGACCTTCTCCAAGGCGCTCAACGCCGGCCAATACCCCCTTTCCGTGCTCGCCGTGACCGATCGCGTGGCGGGCCTGTACCGCAAGGGCATCTACGGCAACACGATGACCGCGAATCCGCGCGCGCTCGACGTCGCGGTGGCGACGTTGCAGGAACTCACCGACGAGGTCCGCCGCAATATCCGCGAACGCGGCCAGGAATTCGTCCGCAAGGTCGAAGCGCTGAAGGGCGAGCTTGGCGGCCTGATCACCAAGGTGCAAGGTACGGGGCTGCTGTTCTCCTGCGAGCTGGCGTCGGAGTTCAAGTGCTATGGCGAGGGTTCCACCGAGGAATACATGCGCGAGCGCGGCATCGGCGTGATCCACGGCGGCGCGAACTCGCTGCGCTTCACCCCGCACTTCCGCGTGACGAGCGCCGAGGTCGACCTCATCGTGGACGAGATCCGCCACGCATTGAAGGAAGGCCCGCGCCGCTCGGCCTCGTCGACGAAGGCGGCCTGACCGGCGTAAGCTCCACCCGCCGGATTGCCGGCGTCACGTTGGGGTTCGCCATGCGTACGCAGATTCGTGTCTTCGCCGTAGCCTCCCTCCTCGCTTTCGCTGCCGGCGCGGTCGCCGCGCCGCAGCAAGCACCCGCCAAGAAGGACCTCACGCCGCAACAGCAGCGCATGAGTACGTGCAATTCGCAGGCCGCCGGCAAGAAGGGCGACGAGCGCAAGACGTTCATGAGCAGCTGCCTGAAAGGCGAAGCGCCGGCCAAGACCACGCAGCAGGACAAGATGAAATCCTGCAACAAGGACGCCTCCGCGAAGAGCCTGAAGGGCGATGAGCGCAAGGCGTACATGAGCACCTGCCTGAAGGGCTGAGCAGGCCGAGGCGGACTGGCCCGCTGCCGCGGGATCGCCGACAAGGTCGGCTCCCACCAGGGCACGGATGGGTGGGAGCCACTTCAACTGTGGGGGCCGCTTCAACTCTGGGAGCCGTTTCAACTCTGGAAGCCGTTTCAGCTGTGGGAGCCGCTTCAGCGGCGATGGGTGCTTGCCTCGACCTGGCCCGCTGCCGCGGGATCGCCGACAAGGTCGGCTCCCACCAGGGCAGAGGTCCTACCAGGGCGGAGGTCCCACCAGGGCTGAGGTCCTACCAATGGGCATAGGTTTCCACCAGAGCGTAGCAACCGGCTCTGGTGGGAGCCGACCCTGTCGGCGATGCTTCGAAGGCGCCCGGCACCGCCCATGCGACAATTCCCGCATCATCGCCGCCGAATCCGCGCCCCCATGAAAATCGTCGAAGTCCGCCATCCCCTCATCCAGCACAAGCTCGGCCTCATGCGCCGCGCCGGGATCAGCACGAAGGAATTCCGTGAGCTAGCCTCCGAGGTCGCGGCGCTGCTGACCTACGAGGCCACGGCGGACATGGAGACGGAGTGCAAGACCATTGAAGGCTGGGCGGGCCCGGTCGAGGTCACCCACATCAAGGGCAAGAAGGTCACCATCGTGCCCATCCTGCGTGCCGGCCTCGGCATGCTCACGGGTGTCCTGGAAATGATTCCCGCCGCGAAGGTCAGCGTGGTCGGCCTGCAGCGCGACGAGGAAACGCTGGAACCCGTCGCCTACTACGAGAAGCTCAGCGGGGGCATGGACGAACGTACCGCGATCATCGTCGATCCCATGCTCGCCACCGCGGGCACCCTGGTCGCGACCGTCGACATGTTGAAGGCCGCCGGCGCACGGAAGATCAAGGGCCTGTTCCTGGTCGCGGCGCCGGAAGGGCTGAAGCGCATCGAGGCCGCCCATCCCGACATCGAGATCTACGTGGCCTCGATCGACGAGCGCCTGAACGAACTGGGCTACATCCTCCCCGGGCTCGGCGATGCCGGCGACAAGATCTTCGGGACCAAGCAAAAACCGTCCTGAACCCCGGAGTCGCCGTTTCCGTCACATCCCGCTGTCATAAAACTGAGGCACACTCCGCGAGCGAACCGGCAGGGGAACGCCACGTCAGGGGATGGCGCGTGCTTTCGGGTCGCAATCATCAACGACTCGAGGGGACATCGAATGCGTTCGACCACGTCACGGCGCGCCATCTGGGCAGCGCTGGCAGGACTCACCGCCGTACTTCCGTTGCAGGCGGCCGATCTATCCATCACCCAGTTTCGCGTCCGCGGGCCATCCGGCGGCAACGATGAATTCGTGGAGCTGCAGAACACCGGCGCCACACCGCTGGACGTCTCGGGCTACAAGCTCAACGCCTCGAACGCGAGCGGCACCACGGGCACGCGCCTGACCCTTCCCGCCGGCACCACGGTGGCGCCGGGCTGCTTCCTGCTGCTGGCCAACGGCGCCAGCTCGGGTTACTCCGGCAGCGTCGTGCCGGACATCAAGTATTCGACCGGCGTCACCGACGACGGCGGCATCGCCCTGCTCGACGGATCGGGTGCGACGATCGACCAGGTCGGTCTCGGCGCCGGCTCGGCTTATAAGCTGGGTACGCCGTTGGCCAGCCTCGGCAGTTCGAACACCGACCAGGGCTACGCCCGCAAGACCACCGGCAACGGCTTGCCGCAATCCACCGGTGACAACTCGGCCGACTGGGTCAAGGTCGCCCCGACCGCACCCCGCGCCAGCACGTCTCCGTGCGCGGTGCTGGGACGGAGCCTGTCGATCGCCGACGCGACGATCAGCGTGCGCAACGGCGACGACCAGCGGATGCCGTTCACGGTATCGCTGAGCGAGCCGGCTCCGGCCGACGTCACCGTCCATGCCGCGACCGCCGACGACACCGCCACCGTCGCCGCGGGCGACTACGATGCCGTGGACACCACGCTGACCATTCCGGCCGGTGCCACCAGCGGCACCGTCGAGGTCACCGTGCACGGCGCCAAGGCGGCCGGTCCGGACAAGGCGTTCCGCGTGAACCTGTCGGACGTCTCCGGCGGCGACGTGACGATCGCCAAGGGCTCGGCCATCGGCGCCATCCTCAACGAGATCCCCATCGCCGCCGAGATCTGGCAGGTCACCGGCCGTGGCCAGGTGTCGCCGCTCGTCGGCAAGCGGGTTTCCACGCATGGCAATGTCGTCACCGCGGTGGGGCCGGCCGGCTTCACGATCCAGACGCCCGACGACCGCGCGGACGACGATCGCCTGACCTCGAACGGCATCTACGTCTTCACCAGCGGTGCGCCCGGTGTGAAGGCCGGCGACGTGGTCGACGTCGAGGCGACGGTCGACAACTATTTCAACCTGCCGGAACTGAAGAACGCCACGATCACCACCACGATGCACGGCGCCCGCCTGCCCAAGGCGGTGACGTTCGGCAACAACGTGCCGTCGTCGGACCCGAACGCCCTGTCCTGCGGCGAGACGAACTTCCAGTGCTATGTCGGCATGCGCGTCACGATCGACAACGGCATGATCACCACGGGCAACCTGCGCTTCAGCAATGAGCCGTTCGCCGAGGTCTACGTGACCGCCAACGGCAAGCGATCCCTGCGCGAGCCGGGCGTGCGCTACACCGTTCCCGTGCCGGATGGCGTGAACCTGCCGAACTGGTCGGGCAATCCGCAGGTGTTCAAGATGAACACCGCCGACTTCGGTGCCGTCGCGCCCGACACGCCGTTCAACGCGGGCACCACCTTCCGCGCGGAAGGCGTGATGTCGTACGCCTTCGGCATGTACACCTTCATCCCGACCAAGATCGACATCAAGAAGGCGGCGACGTTGCCGCGTGCCGTCGATTCGCGTCCGTTCTACGCCGTGCGTGTCGGCGCGCTGAACACCGAGCGTTTCTGCGATACGGACTTCAACACGACCTTCACCTGCAGCGGCGGCGATACCGAGCCGACGGCGGACGAGGTGAAGCTGAAGACCCAGCGCCTGTCGGCCTATATCGGCGGCGTACTGAAGCTGCCGGACATCCTCTCGGTGGAGGAAGTGAAGAGCCTGCAGGTGTTGCAGGGCCTCGCCAAACAGCTGGGCGACGATTATCCGGCCCAGTATGAGGCGATCCTGCAGCCGGGCCACGACCCCAGCGGCATCAACGTGGGCTTCCTCGTCCGCACCGACCGCGTGCGCGTGCTCGACGTCCGTCAGCTCGGTGCCGACGAGACATGGCAGGACCAGGGCCAGACGGCCTTCGTCCACGACCACCCGCCGCTGCTGCTGACCGCGGAAGTGCCCTCGATCGTCGGCCGGATGCGCATCAACGTGATCTCGGTCCATCCGAAGGCACGGCAGAACGTGGACAAGACCGGCAGCACGGCCGATCGCGACCGCCAGAAGCGCTTCCTGCAAGCCCGATCGCTGGCGACCCAGGTGCAGGCGATCCAGACCGATCGGAAGAACCTGCTCGCTCCCCTGCTGGTGGTTGGCGACTTCAACGCCTACCAGTTCAGCGACGGCTTCACCGATGTCGTCGGCCTGATCTCCGGCCGTTACGACGACAGCCAGAACCTGCTGAAGCTCGGCACGAACCTGGTGAAGCCCGCGCTCTGGAACGCCGTGAATTCGGTGCCGCCGGATGACCGTTATTCGTTCCTGTTCACGGAGAACTTCGGCAACATCCAGGGCCAGAGCCCGCGCCAGGTACCGACCCACCAGGTGCTCGACCACGCGCTGCTCAACACGGTCGCGCAGGGCCTGTTCCTGCAGATGAAGTACGGCCGCGGCAACCTCGATGCGCCGGTACAGACGCTGGACGATTCGGCGTCGGCCACCGACGTGCACAAGGCTATCGGCTCGTCGGACCACGACGGTTTCGTGGTCGACATGATCGCGCTGCCGCTGAGCCTGTTCTGATGAAAAGGCGCCCCGCTTAGGCCCGGCGCCATATCGCCGCTTCAGCGGCGAAGCCAGGTGTCCTTCGCCCCTACAACCAAAGCGATATGGAACGGGTCACGCGTAACTGAAAGGATGATGCTTGCCGCCATGACGGCGAAAGCACTTTCTCGCAAGGACTGCGAACATGACGCCCTCTACGAAAGCCCTGCTGATCGCGCCTTCCGTGAAGGAGGCGGACGGTGCCTTTCTCCGGCCTGACATGATTCCGCTGGGTCCCAGCGTATACATCCCTGGCTACGACAGAACCGCGATCGGCGACACGATCACGTTGACCTGGACGGGCGGGCCAACGAGCGATGGTCGCTGGACGGAACAGAAGGTGATCGACACGATCGACGACGATATCGTCTTCCACGTTCCCGCCCTGGTGCTCGCAGCCGCCGAAGCGTACGAAGCCGTCACGGGTTATGTCCTGAGGCGACAGGGCAGCGATATCGATGAGCCGTCGGACACGGCTACTTACATGGTGCGGAATCATCCGCCCATACGTACCATCCAGGTGCGGGACCAGAACGGGTTGCCAACGTCCGTCATCGATCATGCGGCCGAATGGTTCGAGGCGGAACTCCCGGAAGAAGTGAGCATTTCCCTTCAGCAAGGCGACGAGATCGTCTTCTGGCTCCGCACCATGGACCTGTTCGCGTCGACGACCATCCTGGCCACCTCGGAAGCGGCGACTATCCGCTTTGACGAGGATAGTGCGCAGCACCCTGTCCGCCACCGGTTCGGCAGGCACATCGTCGTGGCCAATCATGGCAATACGCTGTTGCTGGACTGCGCGATCGTTCGCGCGAATGGATACGTCCAGCACGCGGAGACCAACGTCACACTGACGATCACGCAAGAACCCGTGTCCCTGGGCAAGGTACTGACGGCGCAACTGCATGAGGATGAAGTTTTCCTGGACCGACCGGGATTCGAAGAAGGCCTCGCCGTGTCCATTCCGTACCAGGCGGAAATGAAGGGTACGCACATCCGGTTCTGCCTGGGCGAATACAGAACAAGCCCCATCCCGGCAAGGGAAGGAAAGCTCGTGGAGGGGCTGATCCCCAACGACGAGTTGCATCGTCAGGCCAGCACCAACGGCTATCTCTACTGCCTTGCAGTGAAAGGGAGCGATGCCCAGGAGATTGTCATCGAACGCTCCCTGCGACGGCACATGACCATACGGCACAGCCGAACGGTTCCTCCCTTCCCCGAAGCCGATGTATCCCTGGAAGCACCGTCCATCGATGGATACATACAGGGTCCCATCGACCAGGCGCATTTCCCGGGCGGACCCTTCGCACGCATTCGCGCGCAGGCGGGAATTGCAACGGGAGACATCGTCACGTACCGATTTCACACGCCCGCTGGCTTGCTGACGTGGGAGAACTCGAGCACCATCGGGGACCCTGTCGGCATGGACGTCGTTCGCAGGATCCCCATGGCGAACGTGGCCTATTATCGATACGCGATGCCATCGCTCTACTATTCGGTCGAGAGCGTGGCAGGCGAGCGGCGATTCTCGCCGAGGCTTGAGGTCACGATCAGGGAATACGCTCCTCGCTCTTTGTACCACCTGGCTTGCTCGATGAGGGAAAGCCTGGAGGGCGAGGCGCTGATTCACTGCCCTCCCGATGCTACCCTGCTACTGGTCGTGGAAGGCAACTTCCTCGGACTCGCACTACATGATCGCCTCGTCGTCATGCTGCGGGGGGCCACCATTGAAGCGTCCACGGTCATCGAGAGCACGATCGATACGGAACCGGATTCCCGGTGGACGCTGCCGGTGCCAGCGGCCGTCATCCGGGACAATGCCGGCCACGACATTTTCTATCGCGTAACAAAGATCCGTGGGCGCTACATCGAACACACGCCATTCAGGGCGTTGCACGTCGACGCTCAGGCGTAGGCTTGGGCGACCACGGACGCGCGAACCCGACGTGCGCATCGCGCACCTACAGCGAAAGCCATATGGAAGCCGTCATGGCGGACGCGCACGATGGCACTCCCACCCGTCTGGAGACGGGTCTCGCCACGCATGGAGAGCGACGATGGTCATCTATACGGACGGAACCCTGGCTGCACCCACGGTGGATGAAGCGGACGGCGACTATCTGCGACCGGACATGATGCCGCTGGGCCCGACGGTGAGGATTCCCCTCCATGCGGACAGCGCGCCAGGCGACGAACTCACGCTGACCTGGACGGGCGGTCCATCGAACGACAGCCACTGGACGAGCCGGCGGACACTGGCGGCGGCTGGCGAAGCCTGCGTCTTTCGCGTTCCGTTCCTCGTGCTCGTCGCTGCCAATGCCTACGACATCACCACACACTACGTCCTCCGCCGCGCCGGCTCCGATGTCGACGAGATGTCGTACTCCGCCACATTCACGGTGCGAGACCATCCTGCCTTCTCGTTCTTGCAGGTCTACGACCAGGACGGCGGTCCGACCGACGTCATCGCCCACGATGCCCCATGGTTCGAGGCACGATTGCCGGATGACATCGCCATGTCACTGGTCGAGGGCGACGAGGTCGTCATTTCGCTGAGGGGTGTCGTCAGCCAGCTCGGTTCCTCGATGATCGAGGCCGCTTCCACGCTCTTTAGCCTTCCTGTCACGGCTGCCAACGCGGGATTGCCCGTGCGGGCACGGTTCGCCCACGAACTCATCGTGGCCAACTATGGCGATCGCATGCTGCTCCGCGCCGCGATCGTCCGCAAGAGCGGATATATCCAGTATCCGTTCGCCGACTACGAAGTGACGGTCACCCGGGCTACCGAACTGCTGACGCCGGTGCGCACCGACGAACTGAGCGGCGACGAAGTGATACTCGATCAGCTCGAACCCGGCCAAGGCCTCGCCGTCTCCGTGATCAATCAGGCACAGACCGAAGGGGCGGTCGTCAGGTTCTATCTGGCCGATTCCGGGACGGAGGCCTATCCGGCGGGCGACGGCTCCGTTGTCGATGGAACGATTTCCCGCGAGATCCTGGAACGCCACGGCGACAGCAACTGCCATCTTTATTGCCTGGCGATCAAGGAAGGGGATGACGGTTTCGAGACCATTGTCGGCCGTTCGCCGAGGCGGCGGATCACGATTCGACGCAAGGCCGCCACCGACCCACTGCCTCGCCCCGATCCCCTGCTCGCCATGCCGACGATCGACGGCGTGCCGTCCGGGCCGCTCGATCGGGCAAGGTTTCCCTCCGGTCCGTTCGCACGCATTCCCGCCAGCGCCGATATCATGGAAGGCGACCTCGTCACGTTCGTCCTTCGCGTCGCGGAAGGCGTGGTGGCCTGGAAAGAGAGCATCCTCGTCGATGCCGACCTCGAAGGGTTCGACCTGCTTCGCCGCATACCGCCATGGTTCCTGGACTACGCACAGGACAAGCATGGCTGGCTTTACTATTCCATCGAGCGAAACATCGAGGCGCCTCGCCATTCACCGTCGAGCGAGATCTCCATCAGTGCCTATGTTCCACGCATTTTCTATTCCTATGCGTGCTCGATGAAACGCAGGGAAGACAACGCCAACCTGATCGAATGCCCTGCCGACCAGCCACCCTGGCTCAGCGTGCAGAACGCCGTCTTGCGATTAGCTCCGGGCGACCGGTTGGTCGTCACACTGCTCGGGAACACGTCCGCGACATCCGCCACGATCGAGGTCGTCATCGACGGCGGGATGGAACCGTGGCTCTTCGTGGATATCCCGGCCGACCTCATCTGGCGCAATGCGGGACGTGTCCTGCGTTACCGGACGACGAAGATTCGTCTTGGTCACATCGACCATTCGCCTTACCAGACACTCGGAGTCCTGCCCATCGAAGGCGGTCGTGCCGGGCCACGGTCGAGGCCCGCCGGCGTCGGTCGGCGCCTGCTGGGACTGTTTCGCCGGGACGTGCCCGGCGAAACGCCGCGGTAAGGCCTTCGTCAGGCGGCGAAACGATCGGTCGCGGCGACCAGTTCCCTGGTGATGCCAGGCTCGAACGCCGAATGCCCGGCATCCTGGACGATGCGCAGGTCCGCGTCCGGGAGGGTCCGGTGCAAGTCCCATGCGCTGCGCGCCGGGCAGACCACGTCGTAGCGGCCCTGCACGATGACCGTGGGGATGTGGCGGATCTTGTGTGCGTCACGCAACAACTGCCCATCGACCTCGAAGAAACCCGCGTTGACGAAGTAGTGACACTCGATGCGCGCGAAGGCGAGGGCGAATTCGTCCTCGCCACTGGAGGCGATATGGGCCGGGTCCTGATAGAGATAACTCGTCGCGCCTTCCCACACCGACCAGGCACGCGCCGCGGCGAGGCGCACCGCCGGGTCGGCACTTGTCAGGCGGCGGTGGTAGGCGCTGATGAGATCGCCGTGCTCCGCTTGGGGAATCGCGGCAAGGTAGGTTTCCCAGGCATCGGGGTATAGCTGGTTGCAACCCTCCTGGTAGAACCACTCCAGTTCGGAACGGCGAAGCATGAAGATGCCGCGCAGCACGAGTTCGGAGACGCGTTCGGGATGGGTCTCGGCATACGCCAGCGCCAGCGTCGATCCCCACGAGCCACCGAAGACCTGCCACTTTTCGATACCCAGGTGCTCACGGACGCGTTCAATGTCCGCGACCAGATCCCAGGTGGTGTTGTCGGTCAGTTCCGCGTGCGGCGTGGATTTGCCACACCCGCGCTGGTCGAACAGCACGATGCGGTATTTCGCCGGGTCGAAGAAGCGCCTGCAACGCGGGTTCGTGCCGCCGCCCGGGCCCCCATGGAGGAACACCACCGGCTTGCCCTTCGGGTTGCCGCTTTCCTCGTAGTAGAGGGTGTGCAGCGGCGACACCTTGAGCATGCCGCTGTTGTACGGCTCGATCGCCGGGTAGAGGGCGGGGGAATCCTGGGCCATGAGGCGGGGTCCTGCGGAGTTTGGGGAAGAAGGGAAGGCTAACCGGGCGCGACGCGGGATGCCACACGTCCATCGCCGCTGAAGCGGCTCCCACAAAGCCGCGCTCCGCCAGCTCCCACCACAGCGGATGCCGCCCTTACAGGAGCTTCCCGGGATTCATGATGCCGTTGGGGTCCCACACCGCCTTGATCCCGCGCATCAGGGCGATCTCGGCCTCGCTGCGGACGCTGCCGAGCCAGGGCTTCTTCACCAGCCCGATACCGTGCTCGGCGGAAATCGAGCCGCCGTGCCGTGCGAGGGTCTCCACCAGCATCGAGGTCACGTGCTCGCATTGTTCGACGAACGCCGCGTTGTCGAGATCCGCCGGCTTCAGCACATTGATATGCAGGTTTCCATCGCCGATGTGGCCGAACCAGACGACGTCGAAATGCGGGTACTCGGCGGACAGCAGGTCCTGCATTTCCGCCATGAACGCCGGCACGGCGGAGATCCGCACCGACACATCGTTCTTGTAAGGCTTGTGCGGCGCGAGGCTTTCCGTGATGCCTTCGCGCAAGCGCCACAAGGCGGCGGCCTGCCCTTCGCTCGAACTGATCGCGCCATCGACTACCCAGCCTTCACCGAGGCAGAACTCGAAGAAGGCCAGCGCATCGGCTTCGGCACGCTCGTCGGCCACGTCGAACTCGGTGACCACATAGAAAGGGTGTGCCTCGTCGAACGGCCGCTGCGCGCCGTGCGCGAGCACATGGTGCAACGCCCTGTCGGTGAAGAACTCGAAGGCTTCCAGGCGAAGGCGGTGCCGCGCTTCCGCAAAGACCTTCATCAGCGCATCCATCGCGGGCACCGCCAGCAGCATCACCTGCGAGGGCGGCGGCGGCGAGGTGAGCGACAAGGTGGCCTCGACCACGATGCCGAGGGTACCTTCCGAGCCGATGACGAGGTGGCGAAGGTCGTAGCCTGAAGCGTTCTTGACGAGGCCACGATTGAGGTCGAGCACATCGCCCGTGCCCGTCACCACCTTGAGCCCGGCGACCCACTGCCGGGTATTGCCATAGCGGATCACCCGGATGCCGCCGGCGTTTGTGGCGATATTGCCGCCGATCTGGCACGACCCACGGGCGGCGAAATCCACCGGGTAGAGCAGCCCCCGCTCACGCGCGGCATTGTGTACCGCTTCCAGTGCGATCCCCGGCTGCACCGTCAGCGTGCGGTCGATCGGGTCGAAACCGAGCACGCGGTTCATCCGGTCGAGGCTGAGCACCAACTCCCCGCTCGCCGCCACGGCACCGCCCGACAGGCCGGTACGGCCCCCCGAAGGCACGACGGCGACTCCCTGCGCATTCGCCCAGCGCACGACGCCTTGCACCTCTTCGATGGACGAAGGCCAGGCGATCGCCAGCGGGGCCGGCGTCCAGCGCCGGGTCCAGTCGCGACCGTGGTGCTCCAGGTCGCCTGGGTCGGTCGATATCTTCAGCTCGGGCAAAAGGCGGGCAAGCTCGGACAGGCGCGGATCGGTCATGGGGCGGTTCGCTCGGCAGGGCCCCCAGCGTGCCAGCAGAGACGGCGACCGTCCATGGTCCGCCCCGCCCCGGGTATCTGGCATAGTGGAGTCTTCCCCTCAGGATCGCCCCGGACCATGAAGCGCACGTCGTACCCGAAAGAAGACATCAAGGTGTTGCTGCTCGAAGGCGTCAGCCGGAGCGCCCTGGATACCTTCCGCCAGGCCGGCTACTCACAGATCGAATTCCACGAGAAGTCGCTGCCCGAGGACGAACTTCGCGAGCGCATCGCGGACGCGCACATCGTCGGCATCCGCTCACGCACCCACCTCACCGCCGGCGTCCTGGCCGAGGCACGGCGCCTGATCGCGGTGGGTTGCTTCTGCATCGGCACCAACCAGGTCGATACGGCCGAGGCCGAGCGATTGGGCGTACCGGTGTTCAACGCCCCCTACTCCAATACCCGCAGCGTCGCCGAACTGGTCATCGCCGAGACGATCATGCTGGTCCGTCGCATTCCCGAGAAGAATGCCGAATGCCATCGCGGTGGCTGGTCGAAGTCGGCGGCGGGCAGCTTCGAGGTACGCGACAAGGTGCTGGGCATCGTCGGTTACGGCCACATCGGTACCCAGGTGGGCGTACTGGCGGAATCGCTGGGCATGCGCGTGATCTTCCACGATGTCGAAGCGAAGCTTTCGCTCGGCAATGCCCGTCCGGCGGCGAGCCTCGACGACCTGCTCGAACGCGCCGACGTGGTGACGCTGCACGTGCCCGAAACGCCGCAGACGCGAAACCTCATCGGCGCGGCGGAAATCGCACGCATGCGCCCCGGCTCCATGCTGGTGAATGCCTCGCGTGGCACGGTCGTCGACATCGACGCGCTGGCCGCCGCCTTGCGTTCGAAGCATCTCGCCGGCGCGGCGATCGACGTCTTCCCTGTCGAGCCCAAGGGCAACGACGATCCCTTCGTCTCCCCGCTGGTCGGCATGGACAATGTGATCCTGACCCCACACGTCGGCGGCAGCACGGCCGAGGCCCAGGAGAACATCGGCATCGAGGTCGCCTCCAAGCTGGTTCGCTACAGCGACAACGGCAGCACGCTGTCGGCCGTGAACTTCCCCGAGGTGTCGCTGCCGGGGCACCCGACCAGCCGCCGCCTGCTGCATATCCACCGCAACATCCCGGGCGTGCTCTCGCGGGTGAACGAGGTGTTCTCGCGTGCCGCGGTGAACATCGACGGCCAGTACCTGCAAACCTCGTCGCAGGTCGGCTACGTCGTGATCGATGTCACCACCACTGAAGAACATGCCGCCGCGTTGCGTAACGAACTGGCGGCGATCGAGGGCACTTTGCGGGCTCGCGCGCTTTACTGAGTGCGGCGCCGGGCTCGGCTTCGCCATCGGTTTTTCTGCGGCGAGGCAGGGGGAGCCGCTTCAGCGGCGATGGGTGCTTGCGAAAACCTGCCGCGTCGCCGCAACTGACCTCCGCTTTCACAGCCCCCCCACCTCGCGGCCAGGCAAAACACGAGGGCGAAGCCGAGCCTGAAATAGCTTTTAAAGGCCGCCATCGGCGACGACACGGGCGCGTCCACGTTCCTTCGCGAGGTACAGGCGACGGTCGGCTACCGTGATGAACGGCAGCACTTCGTCGCGTTCCGTGGGAACGGTGGTGTGCACGCCCGCGCTCAGGGTCAGGCGCTTTCCGGCTCCGACGCCCTCATGGGGGATCAGTGCCTTGTCGACGAGGTCGAGGCAACGCCAGGCCAACGCCATGGCGTTGGCTTCGTCCGTGCCCGGCAACAGCAACACGAATTCCTCGCCGCCGAACCGGCATAGCAGGTCGCGCGGGCCGCGCACGATGCCGGCAAGCGCCGCCGCCACGCGTTTAAGGCACTCGTCGCCTTCCAGGTGCCCGTAGTGATCGTTGTATTGCTTGAAGAAGTCGATGTCGAGCACGACGACCGAGACGGCCTGCCTGCTGGCCACCGCATCCCGCCATTCGCCTTCCACGATCATGTCGAAACGACGTCGATTGGCGACACCGGTAAGGCCGTCCTTGAACGATAATTCCTCGAGTTCGCGCTGCATGTCGAGCAGGCGCTCTTCTGTGCGCTTGCGTTCGCTGATGTCGAACATGAAGCCGATCAGCGCATTCGGACTTCCGTCCGGATTCCGCACCACGTGCACCACATCGCGTATCCAGACGTACTCGCCATCCTTGCGCAGCGCACGATAATCAGCCTCGTGGTCGACCCCGGCCTGCGACTGGGCAACGCAGAAGTCGAAGACCCATGCGCGATCTTCCGGGTGCATGCGGTCGGCCCAATCCTGCACCGTGACCCAGGACTGTGGCGCCCAACCCAGCAATTCCTCGATCTGCGGACCTATGTAGGCGAAGCGCAGGGTCTCCCAGTCGATCTTCCAGGGGATGGCACGCGTGGACTCCAGCAGGGTCTTGTACACCCCGATGTCCTCCTCGCGGATGATGTCTTCGATGCTCATGGCGCCCCCCGGGCTGGCCTTGCGGCTTCGCAAGTGTAGCGGCGAAGTAGACGAGAGCTTGAGGGCGAGGCCGGCCGTGCCGTCGGTACCGGTACGGGTATTGCGCGGACGGGGCCGCCGAGTTTACAGTGTAAACATGACCGCCACCGCCACCGCCCGCCGGATTCTCGTGGCCGCACATGCGCTGCTGGACGCCGAAGGCGTCGAGGCCGTCACCATGCGAAGGCTGGGTGCCGAAGTGGGTCTTTCGGCCATGGCGATATACCGTCATTTCCCCAATCGCGAGGCCTTGCTCGCGCGGCTTTCCAGCGACAGCTTCGAGGCAGCCGCACGCCACTGGGCTACCCGTGCCGCGAGCCATCGCGAACCGCGACGACGCTTGCTGGCGATGCTGGACGCTTACCTCGAGTACGGATTGATCCATCCCCACCTTTTCGACCACGCTTTCGCGATGCGTCGCGACGACGCGCGACGTTTTCCCGAGGATTTCCGCGCACGTCGCTCCCCCACGCTTAACCTGATCGCCGACGCGGTCCTCGACCTCGTGGCGAAGGATGCGTTGCGCGATGGCGATGAATGGGATCTTGCGATGGACCTGTGGGCGCATGCGCAAGGTCTCATCGCGCTCTATCGGGCCGGGCGCTTCAGCTACGACGAAAAGAAATTCCGCACGTTCTACCTGGCCTCACTGGGGAGATTGATCGATGGCATCAGGGCCTGACCGCCTCGCATGGCGATCCTGGTTGGCGGCGACCGCGCTGAGCGCCACCGGCTGGTGGCTTGGAAGTGGCACGGAGCCGCGCTGGTGGGCGACATGGTTAGCAGCCGTACCCGTGCTATGGCTGGCGTCGCGCGTGCGCACGCGGTGGGGCATGTCCGCCGCCCTTCTCGCCTTCTCGGCGGGGTCGTCCAGCCTATGGCCGTACCTGCACGATCGCATCGGCCTTCCTCTCGGCATCGTCCTCTACGCCACGGTGCTGCCGGGCGTGCTCTTCGCACTGTGCGTGCTGCTCCATAAGCGACTCCTCCAGCGCGAACGTCCGTTCGCGGCGACGCTCGCGGTGCCTGTCCTCTGGGTGTGCCTCGCCTACATCAACAGCGTGCTCTCACCGCATGGCACGTTCTTCGATATCGGTTACACCCAGATGAACGCGCTGCCCGTCATCCAGATCGTTGCGATCACCGGCATCTGGGGCGTCGGATCGATCATCATGCTGGTCGCTTCCGCGGTCGCCGTCATGGGGGCGGCACACGTTTCACGCCCTGCCCGTGCCGCCATCGCCGGCACGGCGACACTGCTCCTGGCCAGCATTCTCATCTATGGATACCAGCGCCTCGGCACATCCGCCCTATCGACGTTGCGGGTGGGACTGGTGGCGTTGAACACGGATCAGGCCGTGTTGGACACGCCTGAGGGACGCGCGCTCCAGGACCGTTATGGCACCGCTATCGCGCGTCTTGCCGATCAGGGCGCTCGTGCGGTCGTCATACCGGAAGCGTCCTTCATCACTGCCGACGCGACTATCCCGGCATTTGCCCAGCTCGCGCGGCAGCATGGCGTCATCTTGAACATCGCCGTCGATTTCAAGGGTGATCCACAGGGCGAACGCAACATGGCGATGGTCTTTCAGCCCGGGGCATCGGTTCCGTTTATCTATAACAAGCGTCACCTGATACCGGGTTTCGAAGACAAGTACATGCCAGGCGGCCACGAGCAGATGCTTCAAGGGGCGCCACGGATCGGCCTGGCCATCTGCAAGGACATGGATTTCCAGGATATCGGCATCGCCTACGCCTCGCGGGAAGCACAGCTGCTCCTGGTGCCCGCGTGGGACTTCGTCGCCGATGGATGGCTGCACAGCCGCATGGCGATCATGCGTGGCGTGGAAGGTGGCTTCGCGGTGGCACGCGTCGCCCGTTTCGGGCGGCTCACGCTCAGCGACGATCACGGGCGGGTCGTGGCCGAGGCGTCGAGCGAAGACCACGACGCGGAACTCGTTGGCGACGTTCCGCTGCGCCAGACGCGAACGCTGTATGCGCGCTGGGGGAACTGGTTCGCATGGCTGAACCTGTCCGTCCTGCTGGTGCTGGTCGTCCTGGCCATCGTTCCCGCAAAGGACGCCGTTTCGAACAATGGCCAGGGATAACAGGATTCATTACCTGCCGGGGCGGTTCTGCGTGTAGTTCAGCGGGACATAGACATAGCCCTTGCCGTCTTCCGCTTTCGCGATGTGCCCGAACGAGGGGAACGGCAGGTGCGCCGCCCCAATCAGATAACCGTTCTTCGCCGCATCGGCAAACGCCGCTTCGCGGGCGCGCTTTGCTTCGTGGTTGTCGCTGTCCCACGCGATACGCACGAAGGGATCGCGGAACTGCACCGCCGCGGAATGCACCAGGTCGCCCCACAGCACCAGGGTGGCGCCCTTGCTTTCCACGACATAAAAGCTATGGCCCGGCGTATGGCCTGGCGCGACGACGGCACGTATGCCCGGGACGATCTCCGTGCCGTCCTTGAAGACCTGCACCTTGCCGGCGGCGATGTACGGCACGAAGACTTTCCGGGCGACGTCGAAGCTCACCCTTACGCCTTCGGGCGCCTTCGCGCGATTGGCCGGGTTCATCCAGAAGTCGTACTCGGTCTTGTCGAGACGGATGGTCGCGTTCGGAAAGGCGCGTTCGCCATTCCGCAGCAGGCCGCCGATGTGGTCGGCGTGCATATGCGTGATAACGACCTCATCGACCTGGTCGGGCGAATAGCCCGAGGCCTTGAGATTATCGATCGTATTGCCGAGGGTCGGGCCGTAGAACGAGCCCGCGCCGGCGTCCACCAGCACGAGCTTGCTGCCGGTGTTGACGAGGAACTGGTTCATCGACGACTCGGCCGGCAGCGCCTGGAACGCCTTGCGATATGCCGACGCGATCTGCTCGGACGAAATGCCGATCAACAGCCGCTCCATCGGAAAGTCGATCGTGCCGTCGTTGAGGGCCGTTACCTCGACATCGCCGACCATCAGGCGGTAATAGCCCGGTGCCTGCGTGTGGACCATCGGCGCCGCGGCGAACGCGGCGTCGGTGACAAGGGCTGCGGCAATGCCACATGCCAGCGCGCCGGCGCGGCAGGCGCGCGCGAAACGGGAAGGCTGAGTCATCGGAAAATCCAGCGGGTACGGAAGCGAGACAGGGCAAGCCCCCGTCATGAGCGGGCTTGCCGACGACTCGCAGCCTAGTCGGGGCCGACTTGCCGGAGTAGCCATGTGAGGCGAACTACGACGGTGATCGCCTCGCACCAATGTCCAGCCACGCCAACGAAAAAAGGCGCCCCGAAGGACGCCTTTTCGAATAATGGTCGGGGTGGCGAGATTCGAACTCGCGACCACTACACCCCCAGCGTAGTGCGCTACCAGGCTGCGCTACACCCCGACGAGCGAACGATTGTAACAGCAACATCGCGATCTGCGGAAGGCGGATCAGCGACGAAGGAGGGACAGGACTTCCTCGAGCTCCAGGCGTACCTGGCGGACGATCTGATGCGACATGCTGGCTTCCATGCGGGCCTGCGGGCCTTCCAGGCGGGCGCGGGCGCCCGTGATGGTGAAGCCCTCGTCGTACAGCAGGGAACGGATCTGGCGGATCATCAGCACGTCGTGGCGCTGGTAGTAACGGCGGTTGCCGCGGCGCTTGACGGGCTTGAGGGCGGGAAACTCCTGCTCCCAGTAGCGAAGGACGTGCGGCTTGACGCCGCAAAGCTCGCTGACCTCACCGATGGTGAAGTAGCGCTTCGCCGGAATCGCCGGAAGTTCGGTGTTATTCCCTGGATCCAGCATAGCCCTCGACTCTTACCTTGAGTTTCTGGCCGGGACGGAAGGTGACCACCCGCCGGGCAGAGATGGGAATTTCCTCGCCGGTCTTCGGGTTCCGACCGGGCCGCTGATTCTTCTGCCGAAGGTCGAAATTGCCGAACCCCGACAACTTCACCTGCTCGCCCCGCTCCAGTGCCTCGCGCACGACCTCGAAATACGCGTCCACGAATTCCTTGGCCTCGCGCTTGTTGAGGCCCACGTCGAGGAAAAGCCGCTCGGCCATTTCCGCCTTGGTCAGCGCCATCTTATCCTCGCAGTCTTGCCTTGCATGTCTTCTCCAATGCCCCCACCGCATCTGCCACGCGAGCGTCGGCATCGTCGTCGGTAAGGGTGCGTGAAGCGTCCTGTAAAATCAAGCCCATAGCGAGACTCTTTCGCCCTTCATCGATCCCCTTTCCCGCATAACGGTCGAACAGGCGGATCTCCGTGAGCACCTCGCCCAGTGCGCCCCGCACGGCGGCCTCCACCGATGCCCAGGACACTTCTTCCGGCAATTCCACCGCGATATCGCGACGAACGGCGGGGAAACGGGCGACGCGGCTGGCGCTGGGCAGGCGCCGGGCCAGGATCGGCTCCAGCGCCAGTTCCATCACGTGGACGTCCGGACCGAGGTCGAGCGCCTTGGCCAGTGCCGGGTGCAGCGCCCCCAGAAAGCCGGCCTGACGTCCATCGCGGAGTACGCGGGCGCCACGCCCCGGGTGCAGCCACGACGGCAGGTCGGCGGTGTCCACCGACCAGCGTGCCGGCTCGCCCGTGTGGGCGATCAGCGCGTCGAGATCGCCCTTGAGGTCGAAGAAGTCGACGGTACGCGAGGCCTCGCCCCATTGCTCCGCCCGCGCGCCACCCGAGGCGACGACGGCGACGCGGCCGATCTCATCGGGTGCGCCGCCCGTGGCGTGGAAGCTGCGCGCGACTTCGAACAGGCGCACGCGGTCCTGCTGGCGCGCGCGGTTGTGCCGCAGCGCTTCGACCAGGCCCGGCAGGAGCGAGGTGCGCATGACGGCGAGATCGGCCGACAGCGGGTTGGCCAGGGGAACCTGGTCCTTGTCCACGCCCCAGGTCTTCAGAAGGTCGGCGCTCACGAAGGACAACGTCACGGCCTCGAAGTAGCCGCGGGCGGCCAGCTGGTCGCGCAAGGCCATTTCGGTGAGACGGGCTTCCGGCTCGGCGCGCAGGGCGATCTCGCCGGCGGGCGCGTGGGTGGGAATCCGCTCGTAACCGTGGATACGGGCGACCTCCTCGATGAGGTCCTCCTCACGCTCGATGTCGAAGCGGCTGCTCGGCGGCGTGATGCGCCAGCCGTCGGCGACCTCGACCACGCCCATGCCGAGCGCGGTGAAGATGCGGGCGACCTCGCTGGCCGCGACCTCGATACCGAGCACGCGGCGCAGACGCGCATGACGGAGCAGGACCGGCACGTGCTCGCGCAGGTCTTCCGGACGCTCGGCGACCGTCACCGGGCCGGCCTTCCCGCCTGCGACGCCCAGGATCAATTCGGTGGCCCGCTCCATCGCACGCTTCGGCAGCGCCGGATCGACGCCGCGCTCGTAGCGGTGCGAGGCGTCCGTGTGCAGTCCGAGCTTGCGGGCACGCCCCATGATCGCCGAGGGAGTGAAATGGGCGGCCTCCAGGAAGATGTTCCGGGTGGCGTCGGTCACGCGCGAATCGAGGCCGCCCATCACGCCGCCCACGGCGAGCGCATGCGCTTCGTCGGCGATGACGACGAAGGAGGGATCGAGTGTCGCCTCGCTGCCGTCGAGCAGTTTCAGGGTCTCGCCGACATCGGCGTGCCGAACCACCACGGACCCGGACAAGGTGTCGTTGTCGAAGGCGTGCATGGGGTGGCCCAGCTCCAGCATCACGTATTGGGTGATGTCGACGATGGCGCTGATCGGACGGATGCCAGAACGACGCAGGCGCTCGGCCAGCCACAGCGGCGACCGCGCGGTGGCGTCGACGCCCTCGATCACGCGGCCGAGGTAACGCGGCGCGTCGGCTCCGGCTTCGAGCCTGACGGGCCGGGAGGCCGTGGCCGTGACCGGCGCGTCCATCGTCCCGATCGCCTTCACATGGCTGCCGAAGAGCGCCGCCACGTCATGGGCGAGGCCATGCAGGCCGAGCACGTCGGGTCGGTTCGGCGTGATCTTCAGTTCGATGCTGGCGTCGGGCAGGCCCATGTATTCGGCCAGCGGCTTGCCGACCGGCGCATCGGACGGCAGTTCGAGCAGCCCGGAGGCATCGGCGTCGATGCCGAGTTCCTTGGCCGAGCAGAGCATGCCGTACGACTCGACGCCGCGCAGCTTCGCCGCCTTGATCTGGATGCCGCCCGGCAGCGTCGCGCCAACGGTGGCCAGCGGTACGCGGATGCCGACACGGGCATTGGGTGCGCCGCAGACGATCTGCAGCGGTTCGCCCTGCCCCGCATCCACCTTGCAGACCTGCAACCGGTCGGCTTCGGGATGTTTCGTCGCCTCGACGATCTCGGCGACGACGACACCGTCGAGGCCTTCGCCCAGGGGCGTGACCTCTTCCACTTCCAGGCCGGACATCGTGAGCGCATGGACCAGCGCCGCGCGATCCGCGTCGATGGCGACCAGTTCGCGCAGCCAGTTTTCAGAGAATTTCATGGGAGCGAGCTCGTTGAACGTGGAGTCGTGGCCGGCCCGGGAGCCGGCCTCGGTCGTTGCGGATCAGGCGAACTGGCGCAGGAATCGCAGGTCGTTCTCGAAGAACGCGCGCAGGTCGCCGACGCCATAGCGGAGCATGGCGAATCGCTCCACGCCCAGGCCGAAGGCGAAACCCGTATAGCGCTCCGGATCGATGCCGCAGTTCTTCAGCACGGTGGGATGCACCATGCCGCAGCCGAGCACTTCGAGCCAGCGCGTGCTGCCGTCCTCGGCATCCCAGCGGATGTCGACTTCGGCCGAGGGCTCGGTGAAGGGGAAATAGCTCGGCCGGAAGCGCATCTCGAAATCGCGCTCGAAGAACGCGCGCACGAATTCGGCCAGCGTGCCCTTCAGGTCGGCGAAGCTGGAGGTCTCGTCGACCAGCAGGCCTTCGATCTGGTGGAACATGGGCGAGTGTGTCTGGTCCGAATCGCTGCGATAGACCTTGCCCGGCGCGATGATGCGGATGGGCGGCTGGCGGCCCTGCATCGAACGGATCTGCACCGGCGAGGTATGCGTGCGCAGCAGGCGCCCGTCACCGAAATAGAAGGTGTCGTGCATGGCGCGCGCCGGATGGTGCGGCGGGAAGTTCAGCGCCTCGAAGTTGTACCAGTCGTCCTCGATCTCGGGACCGTCGGCACGCTGGTAGCCGAGCCGGCCGAAGATATCGGCGATGCGTTCGAGCGCGCGGGTGATCGGATGGATGCCACCGTATTCCCCGTCGCGGCCCGGCAAGGTCACGTCGACGCGCTCGGAGGCGAGGCGACGGTCCAGTTCGGCCTGTTCCAGCGCCTGCTTGCGCGCGGCGATGGCATCGGTCAGGCGCTCCTTGGCGCGATTGACCTCGGCGCCGCGCGCCTTGCGCTCGTCGCCGGAAAGCTGGCCCAGGGCCTTCAGGGCGGCGGTGACCGCGCCGTTCTTGCCTAGCAAGGCCACACGCACGGCATCCAGCGCCTCGAGCGAGGGGGCGGATTCGATGTCCCGTAGGGACGCGTCGATATGCTCGATCGATTCCATCGGTTTTCCTGCTTTTTCCGGGCACGCAAAAAAGTGTGGGGAGAAGGCAAGGCCTTCTCCCCACGTCATCCATCATCGCGCGATAAGACTACCGCGCGTGGTAAAGCGGATTACGCAGCCAGACTGGCCTTGGCCTTCTCTGCGATCGCACCAAACGCCTTGATGTCGTGCACGGCGAGGTCGGCGAGGACCTTGCGGTCGACCGTGATCTGCGCCTTGGCCAGGCCATTGATCAGGCGGCTGTACGACAGGCCGAACTGACGGGCGGCGGCATTGATACGGACGATCCACAGGGCGCGGAACTGACGCTTGCGCTGCTTGCGGCCGATGTACGCGTACTGACCAGCCTTGATGACGGCCTGGTTGGCTACGCGGAATACCTTGCGGCGGGCGTTGTAATAGCCCTTGGCACGGCCGATGATCTTCTTGTGACGACGACGGGCGGTAACGCCACGCTTAACACGAGCCATGGTTCAACCCTCCCTCAGAGATACGGCAACATGCGAGCCACACCCTTGGTGTCGCAAGCTTTGACGTGGTTGGGAGCGCGCAGGCCGCGCTTACGCTTGGTCGACTTCTTGGTCAGGATATGCGACTTGAAGGCGTGACCGGCCTTGAACTTGCCGGATGCGGTCTTGCGAAAACGCTTCGCGGCCGCCCGGTTGGTCTTGATCTTGGGCATCGGAATGCTCCGTATTCGGTTGCTGACTGATCCGGCGGCGAGCCTTGGGAGGCAACGCGCTTTCCTTCCTGCCGGGAACGGTGGTTCGGCCCATCCATACGGGCCGAGCCGGCGATGATACCGAATCGCGAGGGCTTCCGCCAGAGGCAGCCTCCATCTCGGAAGCCGAAGAATGCGGCCAACAAAAAAGGCGCCGAAGCGCCTTTTCTGGATCAGACCTTCTTCTTCGGGCCGATCATCATGACCATCTGGCGGCCTTCCAGGCGGGGGAACTGCTCGACCACGCCTTCCTCGCCGATGTCGGCCTGGATCTTGCGGGCCAGGTTCTGGCCGAGGTCCTGGTGGGACATCTCGCGACCGCGGAAGCGGATCGTCACCTTCACCTTGTCGCCTTCCTCCAGGAACTCGCGCATCTTGCGCAGCTTGATGTCGTAGTCGCCCACGTCGGTGACGGGGCGGAACTTCACTTCCTTGATCTCGACCTGCTTCTGTTTCTTCTTGGCGGCCTGGGCCTTCTTCTGGGCTTCGAACTTGAACTTGCCGTAATCCATGATCTTGCAGACCGGCGGATCGCCGTTCGGCTGGATCTCGACGAGGTCCATGCCCAGCTCCTCGGCGGCACGAATGGCGTCACGGGTCTCCATGATGCCCAACTGCTCGCCCTCGGCGCCCAGCACGCGCACCCGCGGCACGCGGATGTCGTTGTTCTTGCGATTGCCCTTGTTATCGGTCGTAGCGATACCGCTATCCTCCAGAAGAATGATCCCAATACCGGACCCGCGGCCTAGCGGCGGGTCTCGGCTTCCAAACGTTCGACGAATTGTGCCACCGGCATGCTGCCGAGGTCTTCGCCGCCGCGGGTACGTACGGAAATGGTACCCGTTTCCTTCTCGCGATCACCGATCACGATGAGATAGGGCACCTTCTGCAACGTATGCTCGCGGATTTTATATCCGACTTTTTCGTTGCGCAAATCGGCTTCCACCCTGAACCCTTGTCCGACAAGGGCTTGCGTCACTTCACGCACATAATCGGCCTGTGCGTCGGTAATGCTGAAGGCAACTGCCTGAATGGGGGCGAGCCAGGTCGGAAGCAAGCCCGCGTGGTGCTCGATCAGGATGCCGATGAAGCGCTCCATGGAGCCCACGATGGCCCGGTGCAGCATGACCGGGTGCCGGCGCTGGCTGTTCTCGTCCACGTATTCGGCGCCCAGGCGCTCGGGCATCATGAAATCGACCTGCATGGTGCCGACCTGCCAGGCCCGGCCGATCGAATCCTTCATGTGGTATTCAATCTTGGGACCGTAGAAGGCGCCCTCGCCCGGCAGCTCCTCCCATTCCACCCCGGCCGCCGACAGGGCCCCGCGCAGGGCGTGCTCGGCCTTGTCCCAGACCTCGTCCGAACCGATCCGCTTGTCGGGGCGGAGGGCGATCTTCATGGCGATGTCGTTGAAGCCGAAATCCTCGTAGACCTTCATGGCCTGGCCATGGAAGGCCGCGACCTCTTCCTCGATCTGCGCCGGGGTGCAGAAGATGTGGCCGTCGTCCTGGGTGAACGCGCGCACGCGCATGATGCCGTGCAGCGCGCCCGAGGGCTCGTTGCGATGGCAGCCGCCGAACTCGCCATAGCGGACCGGCAGGTCGCGGTAGCTGTGCAGGTTGGTGTTGAAGATCTGCACGTGGCCCGGGCAATTCATGGGCTTCAGGGCGTACGTGCGCTTCTCCGATTCGGTGAAGAACATGTTTTCCTGGTAGTTGTCCCAATGGCCGGACTTCTTCCACAGGCTCACGTCCATGATCTGCGGGCCACGGACCTCGCGGTAGCCGCTCTTCTTGTAGACGCCGCGGACGTACTGCTCCACCGCCTGCCAGATGGCCCAGCCCTTCGGATGCCAGAAGACCATGCCCGGGGCCTCTTCCTGCATGTGGAAGAGGTCCAGCTGCTTGCCGATGCGCCGATGGTCGCGCTTCTCGGCTTCCTCCAGCTGGTGCAGGTAGGCCTTGAGGTCCTTGTCGTTCAGCCACGCGGTGCCGTAGATGCGGGTCAGCATCTCGTTGTTGGAATCGCCGCGCCAGTAGGCGCCGGCCACCTTCATAAGCTTGAACGCACGCAGCTTGCCCGTGTTGGACACGTGCGGGCCGCGGCAGAGATCGGTGAACTCGCCCTGCGTGTAGAGCGAAAGCTCCTCGTTGGCGGGGATGCTTTCGATGATCTGGGCCTTGTATTCCTCGCCCATGCCACGGAAGAAGCGGATCGCCTCGTCGCGGCTCTTCACCGAACGGGTGACCGGGATCTGCTCCTTGACGATCTTCTCCATCTCCGCCTGGATGGCGTCGAGGTCGTCCGGCGTGAAGGGCCGTTCGTAGGCGAAATCGTAGTAGAAGCCGTTCTCGACCACGGGACCGATCGTGACCTGCGCGCCCGGGAACAGGCGCTGCACGGCCTGGCCGAGCAGGTGCGCCGTGGAGTGGCGCAGGATGTCCAGGGCCTCGGGGCTCTTCTCGGTGACGATCTCGAGGGCGGCGTCGTGGTCGATGGTGAAGCTGGCATCGACGAGCTTGCCGTCGACCTTGCCGGCGAGCGTGGCCTTGGCCAGGCCGGCACCGATCGAGGCGGCGACGTCCTGCACGGTGACGGGATGGTCGAACGGGCGCTGGCTGCCGTCGGGTAGCGTGATCTGGATCATGGATGGTGTTCCGGACAAACAAAAAGGGCGCCAGGCGCCCTTCGAAAGGTGACGAAGACGTGGCGGGGGCTCAGGTTGGGAAGCGAGTAGTCCGCATGTCGCACACTCGGCCGGCGTTGCCGCGGGCCACCTTCGTCTCGTGGATATCGCGCAAAAACTAGATCAGCGCCGCTGCCGTGTCAATCCGGGCGTCCGCTACACTGTGGGGCCGCCCAAACCGCAGGTCCCCACCATGCGCATCCTGGTCACCGGCAGCGCCGGTTTCGTCGGTTCGGCCCTCACCGAGCGCCTCCTCGCGCGCGGCGACACCGTGCTGGGCTTCGACAACCACAACGATTACTACGACCCGGCGCTGAAAGAAGCGCGCCTCGCCCGCTTCGCCACGCATCCGGCTTACACCCACCTGCGCGCGGACCTCGCCGAGCAGGCGGCGGTGGACAAGGCGTTCGCGGATTTCCAGCCGGAGCGCGTGGTGAATCTCGCCGCCCAGGCCGGCGTCCGTTACTCGCTCACCCACCCGCACGCCTACGTGCAGAGCAACCTGGTCGGCTTCGTGAACATCCTCGAGGCCTGCCGGCGGCACCAGGTGGGGCACCTGGTCTACGCCTCGTCCAGTTCCGTGTATGGCGCCAACCGCAAGATGCCCTTCGCGGTGGAGGACGCCGTGGACCACCCCGTCAGCCTCTACGCGGCGACGAAGAAGTCGAACGAGTTGATGGCGCATACATACAGCCACCTGTTCGGCCTGCCGACGACGGGCCTGCGCTTCTTCACCGTGTATGGCCCGTGGGGCCGGCCGGACATGTCGCCGATCCTGTTCGCCAACCGCATCGTCCGCGGCGAACCCATCGACGTATACAACCACGGCCAGCACAGCCGCGACTTCACCTTCATCGACGACATCGTCGAAGGCGTGATCCGCACGCTCGACCACCCTGCCGCGCCGGACCCGTCGTACGACCCGGTGGCGCCGAATCCGGGTAGCTCGGCCGCGCCTTACCGCGTGTACAACCTCGGTAACGATGAGCCGGTGCAATTGCTGGATTTCATCGGGCTGCTGGAGAAGCACCTCGGGCGCACGGTCGAGAAACGCCTGTTGCCGATGCAGCCGGGCGATGTCCCCGATACCTGGGCGGATGTGTCGGCGCTGCGGCGGGACGTGGGTTATGCGCCCGCGACATCGGTCGACGAAGGGCTGGCGAAGTTCGCTGCCTGGTACAAGGACTTTTACAAGGTGGGGTGATCGCGCCGCCGGTATCGCCGCTGAAGCGGCTCCCACAGGAGCTTGCATCCTCCCATCGTGAATCGACTGGTGGAAGACAAGCACTGGTCGGAGACGAGCTGCCGGTGCCGACTGGTAGGAGACTGGTAGGAGACTGGTGGCAGACTGGTGGGGGGCCCCCGTGTAGGCGCGCCCCCCGCCCCGGGCCCGGGGAAGGCCACCCCCCCACCCCCCCACCGGCCGCGGC
>NZ_JBPGXU010000046.1:0-29011 GCF_056755675.1 Luteibacter sp. KNZ12-1A
CGCGCCTCCCCAACGGGGCGCCCGCGGGGGGGCCCCCTTTTCGTTTCTGGTGGGAGCCGACCTTGTCGGCGATGGGTGCTTGCCATAACTTGGCCCGCTGTCGCGGGATCGCCGACAAAGTCGGCTCCCACAAGGTCGGCTCCCACAAAGTCGGCTCCCACAAGAGCGGCTCCCACCAGGGGCGGCTCTGCAACCACAAGGTAGGCCCCTGCAAGGGCGGTTCCCGATCGGCGAACCTACCTGGCCAGCAGCGTGTTCAACGTGCCGTAGCCGATGTCCTTCGGCTCGGTCCCCAGGAACTCCGCCGCCATCCGCCCCGCCGTCGCATACGCTTCCAGCGACAGGGCGATACCCGCGCTGAGCCTCCGCGCACCGGCGGCGAACAGTTCCTCACGCGACGGCAATCCCGGCACCAGCATCACGTTCAACGGCATCGGCCGGAGCGCCGCCGCCACGCGCCGGATTTCATCCAGCGCCGCGATACCTGGCACGAACATGCCGTCGGCGCCCGCTTCCCGATAAAGGGTCGCGCGCCGAAGCGTTTCCTCGACGGCGGCATCGCCCGATGCCATGCCGCGCAAGTAGACATCCGTGCGCGAGTTTATGAAGAGGTCGCGTCCAGCGAGCCGGGTGCGGATCGCGCGGAGCTTGTCGGCCAGCAACGCGGGGGCCTTGGTGCCGTCCTCGATGTTGATCCCCGCCACGCCAGCGTCGACCAGCGACGAGACGAAGTCCGCCACCTGCGCAGGGTCGTCGGAACACCCTTCCTCGATATCCACGGTCAACGGAACGGTTACCACCCTCGCTATCCGGCGGACGGCGGCGAGCATCTCCGCCACGGGCAGGCGGTCGCCGTCGGGCCAACCGCAAGACCACGCGACACCGGCGCTGGTGGTGGCGACGGCTGGCGCCCCGGCGTGCTGGACGACGGCGGCGCTGGCGCCATCCCAGGCGTTGGCGAGCGCCAGCAAGGAAGTACCGGCGTGCAGGTCACGGAAAGTCTGGGCATTCATGTGTCGAGGGTCCCCGCGGAGAAAGTGCCGACACGATCCGCCACCGTGGCCTCGATCGCAATGCCATTTTGCCGTGTACGGCGCGCCAAGGCACGGTGAGACACCACCTCACCCCCTACAGACGCCGGCTTCAACACCGCGATGCTCGAATGGCACCCGTCCTGGCACGGCGACGAGCGCCCTGCGGGCATGACCGATCGAGGAACCTCCATGAACGAAGACACCCTCAAGGGCAAATGGAAGCAGCTGAGCGGCAAGATGAAGGAACAGTGGGGCAAGCTGACCGACGACGACCTGACGGTTGCCGAAGGCAATAGCGAATACCTCGCGGGCAAGGTCCAGGAACGCTATGGCGTGGCGAAGGACGAAGCGGAGCGGCAGGTAAAGGATTTCCGCGACCGCATCGATCGCCAGTACTGAGCCCTTCCCCATCCCAACTCGCCAGAGGAGACAAGCCATGCTTCATTGGGCCGTCATTTTCTTCGTCATCGCGCTGATCGCCGCCATCTTCGGATTCACCGGCATCGCCGCGGGCGCCGCCAGCATCGCGAAGATCCTGTTCGTGGTCTTCCTGATCCTGTTCATCCTTTCCTTGTTGTTCGGAGGCCTGCGTCGCGGCCCGAGGGTATAGAGCGAAGACGGGTGAAAGCCGCTCGACGCAGGCCAGCCCTGCCGGGGTGGCAGTCGACCGGGTGGGAGCCGACCTTGTCGGCAATGGGTGCTTGCCATGACCTGGCCCGCTGCCGCGGGATCGCCGACAAGGTCGGCTCCCACCGGGGGTATTTCCTACCGGGCACTTCTTACCCGATGTTTCCTACCGGGCATCTGGCCGGCCCATTGAATGGGTCGGCCATCGTGGGGAACTGATGTTCAGCCCAGGTGCTGCTTCAGGAATGCGCGGGTACGGGCATTCGCCTTCTCCGCATCCGCCGCGTCGTAGTGGTCGCCCTGGGGGCGGGCGAAGGCGTGGTTTCTTCCCTCGTAGACGTGGATCTCCACGTTGGGGCGAGAGGCCAGCACCTGCTTGATCTTCGCCTGTGCGTCCCTGGTCATGAATTCATCGGCACCGGCGAGGTGCATCAGCAAAGGCGTCGTCATGTTCGCGCCACGCTCGACGAATTCCTCCGTACGGCCACCGTAGTATTCCACGGCCGCGTCGACCTTGCCGCGCGCGGCGGTGAGGAACGACAACAGGCCGCCAAGGCAGAAACCCATCACGCCCGCCTTGCCAGTCGATTCCGGCAGCGCACGCGCGGCCGCGATCGTCGCCTCGATGTCCTCCTCGGCCTTGGCGAGGTCGAGCTTCATGTAGTACCCCACCGCCGTCTTCCAGTCGGCCTCGCTATGTTCGGACAGAAGGATGCCGGGCTCGAAGCGCCAGAACAGGTCGGGCGCCACGGCGATGAAACCGTCGCGAGCCAGGCCATCGGCGATCGCGCGGATGCCCTCGGTGATACCGAAGATTTCCTGGACCACGACAACGACCGGCGCGGGCGTCGTGGCGGGCATGGCGACATAGGCGTCGAATGAACCATCCGGTGTTTTTACAGTGAGGGTGTGGGACACGATGGAACTCCGTCAGGGTTGCGGGGCGCGAACGGCGCCAGTAACGAAGTACGTTAGCAGGCGGCGCCCAAAGGGGTCTTAGACAGAAGTGACCTCGCGCGCCCCGCCCCATCCGCGGTCATCGCGCGCCCGGCAGCAGCACCGTCGCGACCAGGCCGCCCCCTTCGCGGTTGGCCAGGGTCAGGTTGCCGCCGATGGAGCGCATGAGCTGGGTGGCGATGGCCAGGCCCAGGCCCGCGCCGCCCGTATCCCGGTTGCGCGAGGCTTCCAGGCGATAGAAAGGTTGCAGCACCTCGTCGAGTTCGTCCTCGGGAATACCCGGCCCCCGATCCGACACGGTGATGTGGAGACCATCGCGAGCATCCTGCGAAACGCCGATCTCGGCCGACCCGCCGTACTTGATCGCATTGTCGACCAGGTTACCGAGCACACGGCGCAAGGCCCTGGGCCGCGCCAGGCAAACACCGTGGATGCTGCCGACCAGCGTCACCGGCTGGCCCGAGTCCTGATAATCGAAGACGAGGCTTTCGAGAAAAGCCGCGGGGTCGATGCGCACGGGAGCCTCTTCACCACCGTGCGCGCTACGCGCGTAGGCCACGCCTTCACGCACGAGATGCTCCATCTCGCGCAGGTCGTCGAGGATCCTGTCGCGGGCGGTGCTGTCGCCGAGGGACTCGGCGCGCAGGCGCATCCGCGTGATCGGTGTCTGCAAGTCGTGGGAGATGGAAGCAAGGATATGCAGGCGTTCCTTCAGGTAGCGCCCGATCCTGTCCTGCATCGCGTTGAACGCCACCGCCGCATGCGCGACCTCGGTCGGCCCGTCCTCGGCGAGGCGTGGGTTGTCGATCGCCGGAGTCAGGCCTTCGGCCGCGCGCGCCAGGCGTGCCAGCGGTCGCGTCGCCTGGCGCACGGCGATCCATGCGCAAGCCAGCAACACCACCACTTGCACGATGAGCACGAAGGGCAGCCAGTCCGCCACGGGGACGCCGCGCGGAGTGACCTCGAGCGTCAACGGGGAACCGTCATGCAGGGTGAGGTGCACCTGGTAACGCTCCGGCGAGACTGACGTGGTCGCGCCATGGACCCGGAAGGCCGGGCCGACCTCCTTCGCGATCAGGCCGGTCACGTCGCGTGAGCGTTCCGTCACCAACGGCTCGCCTTCCTCACCCGGTCCGAGGATGAAGCGGTAGTTGTCTCTTTGCAGGCGTGGCAGCCATTGCGGACGCTCCGCCGCGGGCACACGGTCGAGCACCGCCACCGAGGTGCCGACATCGTGCTCCAGGGTGTTGAGCATGACGGTCGTGGCGCTCTGGTAGCGCTCGTAGAACATGAATCCGAACGACAACCCCTGGGCGAGCAACAGGCCGGCGAAGATGATGATGTAAATGCGGGAAGCCATGCTTCGTGGCCACCAGCGTGGCGCGCGCAAGCCCCCGCCGGCCTTCATGACGCATCTCCATGCACGGTCACCGGCATGCAGAACACGTAGCCTTCGCTGCGCACGGTCTTGATGTAAGCCTGCTCCTTCGCATCGTCTTTCAGGCGCTGGCGAAGGCGGCTCACCATGAGGTCGATGGAGCGATCGAACAACTCCGCGTCACGGCCCTGCGTGAGGTTCAACAGCTGGTCGCGCGACAGCACGCGCTGCGGATGGTCGAGCAGCACGCGCAGCAGGCGGAACTCCGCGCCGCTCAGCGAGACCACGGTGCCGTCGTCGTCCAGCAGGTGGCGCGCGGTCGTATCGAGGCGCCAGCGACCGAACGAAATGGTCTCGCTGGACTCGGAGATGCGCAGGTTCGGCGGCAGCATCCTCGTGCGCCGGATCACCGCCTTGATACGCGCCAGCAGTTCGCGCGGAGAGAACGGCTTCACCACATAGTCGTCGGCGCCCATTTCCAGCCCGATGATGCGGTCGGTCTCGTCGTCGCGCGCCGTGAGCAGGAGGATCGGCACCGCCCGGTGCTTGCCGCTGCGCAGGTTGCGGCAGAGTACGAGGCCGTCGTCGCCCGGCATCATGATGTCGAGCACGATGAGGTCGAAAGCCGAGGTGTCCAGCTGCGCCATCATCTCGCGGCCGTCCGCGGCGGCGGTGGCACGCAAGCCGTTCTTGCGCAGGTAATCGACGACGCCCGTGCGGATGCCGTGGTCGTCGTCGACGACGAGGATGTGATCGGTATGTTCCATGCACGAAGCTCTCTCGGTGACTGTGTGGTGCGCGAGGTCGGTTACATCATGCCTTGCCCAGGAGCTGACTGACGCGGGCTTCGGTTTCTTCGTAGTTTCCCTCACCGAAATGGCTGTAGACCACCCGGCCATCGCGGTCGATCAGGTACAGCGCCGGCCAGAAGCGGTTTCCATAGGCGTTCCATGTCTGGTAGCCGTTATCCATGGCGACCGGCCAGGTGATGCCATAGCGGGCGATCGCCGCCTTCACGTTGGCGGGGTCGCGTTCCTCGTCGTACTCCGGTGTGTGCACACCGATTACCACGAGCCCGTCCTTGGCGTACTTGTCGTAAAGCGCCTTGGTATGCGGCAGCACATGCAGGCAGTTGATGCATTCATGCGTCCAGAACTCGACCAGAACCACCTTGCCGCGCAATCCAGCGATGGACAGTGGCTGTGAATTGAACCAGTGATCGATACCGGCGAAGTCCGGGGCGGGAGCCTTGGCGGTGGAATCCTGGGCGAGCGCGGTGGAAGACCCGTTACCCGGCCAGGCCGCGACGAAGGCGGCACCGATGGCCAGGGTGGCGAGGGCAAGGCGGATGGGGCGCATGGGGGAGACCTCTTGGTGGCGACAGGAGCGCGGTGGACGTACCGCGCATGGACTTATTGGACGCCCGCCGCTTATCCCGCGCGTGTCCCCCACCCCGCCTTTTTGTATCGGCATGTACAAGCCGCGGACGGGTCGCCCAAGACCGCCGCGCATGCGCTTTGTATCCGAATGTGTCGAGCCGTCGCCGCGACACGGTTCGATGCACTTCCGCCGGCATCGGGACACAGCCCGGATACGCCTTCGCGGTTTCCTATGACCACCCCACAACGGAAACCAAGACCATGGCCCAGATCGAGAATGTCCTCTATACCGGCAAGACCCACACCACCGGCGGCCGCGACGGCGAGTCGCGCAGCTCGGACGGCCGCCTCAACGTGAAGCTTTCCTCCCCGGGCGGCCCGGGCACCGGCAGCAATCCCGAGCAGTTGCTCGGCGCGGGGTGGTCGGCCTGTTTCATCGGAGCCATGGGCATCGCCGCCCGCGAGCGCAAGATCGCCCTGCCGAAGGACACGGCGGTCGACGCGGAGATCGACCTCGGCACCGGCGACGGCGGCTACTTCCTGCAGGCCCGCCTCACGGTCAGCCTCCCCGGTCTCGACCCGGACGTCGCGCACGAGCTGATCCAGTCCGCGCATCGCACCTGCCCGTACTCGAAGGCGACGCGGGGGAATATCGACGTGGAGATTCATCTGGCCTGACCGCATGCGCAGCCATCGGCGCCGGGGAACATCACCGGTGCCGATGTGAAGCCTGTTTTTGTTCTTCCTGTACCCGGACCCGGCGTCGGGCACGGCTTCACCCTCGCATTCGCCGTGCGTATTGAGGGGAAAGCGAAGATCCAAGCACACCCGAGCCTGGTGGGAAGCGGACTCGGTCTGCCAGTCGTTATGCGCCTCCTGCAGCGCCACGAATTCCCCGCCCCTTGACGCTGCGCGTCACAAGCCCCGCCGTTCAAGAACGGCATAGGCCTTCGTCACCGTGCCAAGCCCCACGCCCAGTTTCCACGCCAGATCACGATGGGCGGGCAGGCGGTCGCTACCTGTCAACCGCCCCTCGATAATAATCGGCGAGAGCAAGTACCACCCGGTCGGCGGCATTGGCCTCGATGTTTGCAAGACAAGGCTCCCAGGGGGATTGCAGCAGCCCGGTCGCAATCTCGTTGAAAAGTTTCACGTTACACTAGTGCAATAAACAGCAGGTGTAACATAGGTTGAAACAAACGCCGGCCATTATTGCTGAGCGTATCGAGGTTCGAATGTTCAGCCATGTAACCGTCGGAACGCGTGATCTAGAGCGGGCAGGACATTTCTATGACGCCGTGCTTGCCCCACTCGGCCTGAACCGCCGGGCTATTACGCCCGATGGCGGGCCTGCGGCGCTTTGCTGGGTAACACCACAATCTCCCTTGCCACGCTTCTACGTCTACGACCCCTTCAATGGCGAAGCGGCCACGGTTGGCAACGGCAGTTTGGTCGCCTTTCTAGCGCCGTCGAAGGAAGCGGTGAACGAGGCTTATGCCGGCGGTATGGCACATGGCGGAACAGACGAGGGCGGCCCTGGACCACGTCCGCACTATGGCGACGGCTATTTCGGCGCTTATCTGCGCGACCCCGACGGAAACAAGGTCCACATCGTTCATCGCGGCGATCTCCCGCAATAGCGTGGGCAAGCCTTTTTGATTTCTGGAGAAAGCCCGAATGATCGCCAGCCAGATTGCCCTCGTCTACTTTCGGCAATCCGCTAGCGGTCGTCACCGGTGCGGACAACTTGACGACGGATGAGATGCAGCGATTGACGCCTGACACGCGATGATGCCAGCCGAATATGGAGCGGCGGCGAAACGCGCACGCACGTCGAAGGCCGGTTACACGGGCTCTGAAAAGGCAGACGAAAACGAGGTGATTTGATGGAAAGCAGTGTTTACCGCCCAATTTCCGAACGCGTATTGGCAGATGATTGGGGACGGCTGACCAAATATGAATATGAACTCCAACTGAGAGATGGAAGTTGGCAGAAGCAGACGCGGGAGGCCTATGATCGCGGCAACGGGGCGACGTGCCTGTTGTACAACCCCGCAAACGACCATGTCTTGTTGACCTGCCAATTCCGGTTGCCGGTTCTTTTGAATGGCGGCCTGGAGTCACTGATCGAGGCACCGGCGGGGCTGCTGGAAGGCGTTGAGCCGGCAACGCGCATGCGTGCGGAACTGATTGAGGAAACTGGTTATGAGGTTTCCGAACTCACACATCTGTTCGATGTCTATATGAGCCCCGGATCGGTCACGGAATATCTGGCATTTTTCTATGGCGAGTATGCCGAGAAAGATAAAGTTGGCGCAGGCGGCGGCTCCTCTGACGAGGGAGAAGACATAGATGTCCTGGAAGTCGCCTTGCCTGAGGCGATGCGGATGATCGGCCGTGGCGATATTCGCGATGCCAAGACAATTATTCTGCTCCAGCATCTTGCCCTTCGGATTTTGCAGGAAAATCACGGGACACGCTGATCCCAAGCTGCTGACATTGCCGATCCGGGCCAAGTGCCAATATCGGCGTGGAGATTCATCTCGCCTGACCGCACGCGCAGCCATCGGCGCCGGGGAACATCACCGGTGCCGATGTGAGACCTATTTTTGGTTCTTCCTGTACCCGGACCCGGACCCGGCGTCGGGCGCGGCTTCGCCCTCGCATTCGCCGTGCGTGTTGACGGGAAAGCGAAGATCCAAGCACACCCGAGCCGAATCGCGAGGTACGACCCGATCTTCGTAGCACGGGACGGAGACGCATGAGCATGCGGATCTTTGTTGCGGAGGGGAATGAAACGCCGTGGACGGAACAGGGAATTTTGGCGCTGTGCCCTTTGCGCCATGGATCCGGAACGGAATTCTTGCCGACCACTGCGCCGAAGGGTCGAGCCCGGCGATACGCAAAAAACAATGCGGGACGGGGCGAAAATGGCGCGCCTGGAGGGATTCGAACCCCCGACCAATGGCTTCGGAAGCCACTACTCTATCCGGCTGAGCTACAGGCGCGTAACTGCGGATCGGCATTGTAGCGGGAATGGCCCGGGCGGCCTAGCCTCGATGTCAGGCCCGGGCCGGCACCGGCCCGGCGCCCGCCGCCACGGAGCGAAGGCTTTCCCTGTAACGCCGGCTGCACGGCAGGACGCTGCCATCGGCCATGTGCAGGCGGGCCTCGCCCGCGTCCAGGGGTTCGATGGCCGTGACCTGGGCCAACTGGACGATATAGCTCCGGTGGGCGCGAACGAACAGCGCCGGGTCGAGACGGGTCTCCAGCGCCGCCAACGTGCTGCGCAACGGGTAGTCGCGCCCACGCACACGCAGGTTCACGTAATTGCCCGAGGCCTGCGCCCATTCGATGTCGGCGGTGGCGACGAGGAAATCACGGCCGAGCTTGCGCACGAGGAAACGCTCGGGGCGGTCCACGGGTTCGACGGGCACCCCCTCGTCCGGCGCGTCGAGCAGATGGGCCTCGCCCTGCACGCGCCGGCCAAACCACTCCACCATGTGCCAGAAGGCGACGATGACGAAGACCGTGCGGATGTCCTTGAGGTATTCGTAGACCATCTGCAAACGTAACGAACCCGGATCGAATGGGACGCCTGCCAACCGGTAGACGAAGAGGCGCAACAAGTCCATGCCGGCCACGTGCAGGACGCACCACAGGACACTGCCGAGGAAATACAGCGGCAAGCGGCGGCGCCACGTATCCGCATGCAGAGGCCATCGGTCGCAGGCACGCAGAAGGAAAGGCAACATCAGCAGCGAGACGAGCACGCTGGTGAATTCATTGGTGGCGATCTGCCAGGTGACGGCGGAGATACCGTAGCGATCGGCATCCATCCGCTCGGTGAGGGTATTGCCGATGGCCGCGCTGACGAAGGCCACGATCCAGAAGGCGACCATGTAGCGGCGCCGGCGACGGTGCGCACGGTCGAGTTCGAGGCCTGGCGGCGTGGGCGCTGGGGTCATGCACCGGATGATAACGCCCGGCGCCTTGTGGGAGCCGCCTCGGCGACCCGGGTAGGAGCCGACCTGGTGGGAGCCGACCTTGTCGGCGATCCGGCGGCAGCGGGCCAGGTACGGCGAGCACCCATCACCGACAGGGTCGGCTCCCACCTGTGTGGCTTGCATCTTGCCGCCGCCCGGATCTTGCGTGGCTCGCACAGTAGGAGGGCGCCTTGCGGCGCCCTCCTTTTTACTTCGCCTTGTACAGCTCGCCCAGCCAGTCGGGCTTGCTCTTGTCCCGCTCGAGATGCGGGTACTTGAGACCTTCGTGGTAGTCGATCTTGATCGTCTTGTACTGGTCGAAATTCTTCACCAGCAGTTCGATCGGTGCCTTGTCGGTCTTCGCGGCGGTGACGGCGTCCTTCAACGCGTCGCCGTCGAATTCCTTGTTGTTCACCGCGACGATGTGCATGCCCGGCGACAGGCCGGCATTGAACGCGGGACCATCCCAGCGCACGTCGGAGATATCGCCCTTGGACGACACGGCGAAGCCAGCGGAATAGGTCAGGTCGGTGTAGTGACGGCGGCCTTCGATGGCCTTGAGCGCATCGGACGGCTTGTCGTTATAGACGAGCTTCCAGCCACCGCGCTCGATGCCTTCGAGGTCGCCCTTGTGGCCATCGACGCGATCGCGCAGGTACGTCGCCCAGTCGTATGGCGTGATGCCGTTGAGCGTGGAGACCACTTCCTCGAAGGTATACGGATTCACCTTCCAGTCGCCGTCCTTCATGCCGAAGAAGGCCTTGGCGAAATCGTCGAGCGAACGCTTGTTCTTCGTCAGCTCACGCAGCTTCGTGTCGACGTCGAGCCAGATCATCTGGCCGCCCGAATAGTAATCCTCGCTCATCTGGTAGTTGCGATACGAGAGCGGGCGACGCTGCGCGATGGTCGGGTCGTTGGTGGTGTCCTGGATGTTGCGCCATGACAAGCCCGGACGGCCCTTGTCGTAGGTGGCGGCGACGAAGGCGAGCATGTCGCGCGCCTGGTCCTGCGAGAGCAGGCCGGCACGCGCGGCGACCACGTTGCCCCAGAACTGCGTCTGGCCTTCGTAGACCCACAGCAGGCTGTCGCCCATCGGCACGTTGAAGTTCGGCGTGGCCAGGTCGGCGCCACGGCGGTACTTGCCGTCCCACGAGTGGTTGTATTCATGCGCGAGCAGGTCGCGGCCGAGCCAGCTCTTGTCCCACTCGGTGAAGTAGTTGGGCGAAGCGCTGTTCTCGGAGGAACGATGATGCTCGAGGCCGATGCCGCCGAGCTTCTCGGTCAGCGCCAGCAGGAAGTCGTAATGATTGTAGTGGCGCGCACCGTAGAGCTTGTCCATCTGCTGGACCAGCTTGCGGTGGATCTCGAGCGCTTCCGGCTTGATCTCCAGCGCCTTGGCATTATCGGCCACGATGTTCAGGTGCACCGGCGAGCGACCGTTGGGATCGAGGTCGACGCGCTTGAAGTAGCGGCCGGCGAAGATCGGCGAATCGACGAGGTCGTCATAGTCGATCGCCTTGAAGGTGACCGTGTCGCCATCCTTGCTGGCCTGCTCCAGCGCCGTGCCGAACTGGAAGCCCGCCGGGAACTTCACCGACGGCTCGACCTGGATGCGATCCGCGCGATAGCCCGCCGGATACAGCGATACCTGGTTCCACTGCACGTTGACGATATCGGGCGTCATGACGATGCGGCCCTGGCGGGCATCCTGCGGCGTCAACGTCTGGAACTCCACGTCCACCGAGGACGCACCGGCCGGCACGTCCACATGGAAGGCGTAGACGTTGAACTCGTCGCGCTTCCACTCGATGCGCTTGCCACCGGCGGTGACGATCAAGCCGGCGAACTGGTCGATAGGACCGCTGGGGGAATGGTGGCCCGGAATCCACTCGGGGAACAGCAGGGTCAGCGGACCCGGCTGCGCGGGGATGTTTTCGCGCACGCGGAAGATGCGCCGGTCGAGGTCGGTGGCGTCGACGACGAGCTTGAGGGTGCCGTTATAAGCGGTGTCTTGCGGTGCGGGAACATCGTCCGCGCGGACGGCCGGGGCGCCGATACCGGCCAGGGCGGCCAGCAGCGCGGAGGCGAGCATGGTGGATTTCACTGTGTTCTCCCATGGAGCGTAATGGTCGCCCGTCCATCCGTGTCGAGCGGGTCGGCGCGTTCCCCTGAGGCCCGCGCAAGCCCTCGATCCTAAACGCCGGACTGCGGGGTTCCCTATGCCAGAGGTCACGGGCGGAGGATGCACCTTGACTTAACAGTAGCACTAGGTGCTACCATCCGATCGCATGAGCGAATGGATGCATCGCCAGCGGGTCTTCAAGACCGCTTGGTTTGCCAAGGCGGCAAAAAAGGAACGAATTCCGGAATCGGAACTTCACGCGGTTACCCGCGAGATTCTGCGAGGGCAGGCGGACGATTTAGGTGGAGGTGTTTTCAAGAAGCGACTTCATCGGAACATGCATCGCGCCATCGTCGTTGCCAAGGGCCGTCGCTTCTGGATATTCACTTACTTGTTCGCGAAGAAGGATCGAGCCAACATCGACGATGCGGAACTCGCCGCCTTTAAGAAGCTTGCCGCGCTATATGGCGGCAAGTCTGAGGACGACATCGAATGCGAAATCGCCGCCGGTGAACTCATTGAGGTGCACAATGACCACTAAGCGCAAGTACAAGAGCGATGCATTCGAGGCCATTCACAGCGCGGTGGCTGGCATGCATCGCGCGGGGACGATCGACAAGACCACGATGAGGGAATTCGATGCCACATGCATCGCCGTTCCACCGGCTATCGAACCCTCACAGATCAAGCATCTCCGTGAGGTGAACCACGTCAGCCAGCCCGTCTTTGCGCGCTACTTGAATACCAGCGAAAGCACCGTGGAGAAATGGGAAACCGGTGCAAAGAAACCCAGCGGCATGGCGCTGAAGCTGCTGGCCGTGGTCGCAAAACATGGGCTGCAGGTCTTGGCCTGAAGAGAGGACCCGCCTAGCGAAAAGGCAGGTTTTTACGTCACTTCGGATCAACCCCTGGCGGGAATCTTCAGGCCGCGCTGCACCGCGGGGCGCGACATGCCGCGTTCGAGCCAGGCGATGACGTTCTCGTATTCGTCGAAACCGACCAGGTCGCGGGCACCATAGAAGGTCACGAGGTTGTTGACCCACCCCAGCGTGGCGATGTCGGCGATGGTGTATTCGTCGCCCACGATCCATTCGCGCCCTTCGAGCCGCTTGTCGAGCACGCCGAGCAGGCGCTTCGACTCCGCCACATAGCGCTGCAACGGACGCTTGTCCTCGTACTCGCGGCCGGCGAACTTGTGGAAGAAACCGACCTGCCCGAACATCGGGCCGATGCCGGCCATCTGGAAGAACAGCCACTGGATGGTTTCCCAACGGCCAGCGGCGTCCGCGGGAATGAAACGGCCGGTCTTCTCGGCCAGGTACAGCAGGATCGCTCCGGACTCGAACAGGCCGATGGGCTTGCCGTCCGGCCCATCTGGATCGACGATCGCCGGGATTTTCCCATTCGGGTTGAGCGCGACGAATTCGGGCAGCTTGCTTTCGTCCTTGCCGATGTCGACGAGGTGCGGCTCGTAGGGCAGGCCCAGCTCCTCCAGCATGATCGATACCTTCACGCCGTTCGGCGTGGGCAGCGAATAGAGCTGGATGCGCTCCGGGTGGGCCGCCGGCCATACGGCATTGATCGGGAAGCTAGTGAGATCGGACATGGGACATTCCTTCGCGGCGTGAACGCTGAAAGTAGGGGGTGGCTGGCGACGATTCAATGCCGGCCGCCCATGCAGACGTACGCAATGCCGGGCGAGCGCCCCCTGCGCGACGGGGTGCCGGCTGTCGCACCGCATCGCGGCGCACGCGCACCAGGACGCCCTGACGACGCATACACTGCCTCCGCTCCCAACCAACGCCCGCAAAGGACTGCCATGGCCCAGCCATACACCACCGCGTCGCGGTGTACCGTCATTCTTGCCGCCGCCTGCATGGCCGGCACCTGCGCTGCGCAAGCGGCGACCACACATCCCATCACGGCCTTCGACCGGGCCGTCGCCGCGGGGTTGCCCCGTACCGTATCCCTTGCCGCGTCGACGCAGCGATCGCGCGGCACAGAGGAAGCGAACGCTCTCGTCGTCGAATCGCAACTCGACATCGGCGTTCGTTTCGCCGACGGCGAAACCGGCGACATGTACCTTGCGACCTGGAAAGGCGAGCAGGCCGTCGTCACCCGCTCCGGCGACCACCTGGACATCACGGTGGCTCGCCGCGATGGCGTATCCGTCACAGGCTTCGACCGCGAAGACGACACTCCCCACGTTATCGAGTCCGCGAATGACGACAACGCGAAACATGTCGCGGTGGAACATGCAGACCGCAAGGGCCTATCCGGACGGAACACCAGCGAACCCAGGCGTCCCGGCGTGAACAAACCGCCCACGCTGACATTCTGGATGTTCCTTCACGACGACACGCTCGGCGTGGACCGAAGGCATATACACGCCAGTTACGTTGCCTGGTGGATCGCGGACATGAAAACGATCCTTCCGACCTATCGGCTGTGGGCAATCTATAGCCAGCAGGTCGAGGGGCTCACCGATATGCCCTATGGACACGAGGGGTCGCTCCGCGACTGGACGACGGCGATGGATCTCTACGAGCGACGGAACAAGTTGCCGCGCATCCCGGGAAAGTTCGAATACAAGTTCATGCTCGTCACGAGTCATGAGCCGCTGCCCGGCGTCACCGGGCAAGCGTGGCTCGGAGGCGAAGAAGCCATCGCCTCGCTCTCGGGCCGCTACACGATCATCGCCCATGAATACGGGCACACCCTGGCCGCCACGCATGAAGACGCCGAGGTGCAATGGTCGTCATTCTGGCCATGCGAGACCAACCTGATCTCCAGCACCGTCGCGTTGCGGTCCAATTGCTATCGCTACTCGCGGAAGAACGAACGCAACATTCGCGTCCATCTGGCGCGCGAGTGGACCGTGCCGGTCAACCCCGATCCGCCGGGGATTCCGCTCTTCTGTCAATAAGGACGCCCCATAAGGACGTCCATACCCCTATACAACTTCGTAACTTTTCGCTATAACCGGTAGCAAGTGCTGCATCGCAGCACGCGCTGTCTGCTGAACGGAAGCGACGCGTTCGCACGCGTTTATCGGCTCATCCCGCTCCGGCAACCCCTCGGTTGCCGGTGTCGGGCATGTGCCCGGGGGTCACCACAACACCGATATCCAGGTTCCGCGTCCGCGGAGCCCGGGCATGCCTTTGCCTTGAAATCGTTCCGAGGAGGCGTTTCTTCATGCTCAGCTTCAAGTCCCTCAACAAGACCACTCTTGCCGTCGCGCTGGCGCTCGCTTCGAGTCCCGCGGCTTTCGCCCAGTCGACGACGGGCGGCATCTTCGGACAGGCACCCGTCGCCGCCGGCCAGACGGTGGTCGTCACCAGCGATACCGGCCTCAGCCGCGAAATTCCGGTAGACGACCGTGGCAAGTATTCCGTGGGCCAGCTGCCGCTGGGTACCTATACGGTCAGCTTGCGCGCCCACGGCCAGACCATCGACACGCGGCAGAACATCGTGCTCAAGGTCGGCGCCGGCACCGAGGTGTCGTTCGCGGCGAGCGAGGCCCAGACGCTCAGCGGCGTGACCGTGTCCGCGTCGGCCTTGCCGAAGATCGACGTTTCCACCATCGATTCCCGCACCGTGGTCACCTCCGAGCAGCTCGCCCGCCTGCCGCTGGGCCGCAATTCGGAAGCCATCGCCCTGCTCGCGCCGGGCGTGGTCAACAACGGCGGCAGCTTCAAGGGCCCTACGGGCAACTCCCTGGTGAGCTTCGGCGGTTCGGCAGCCAGCGAAAACGCGTATTACGTGAACGGCTTCGCCACGACCGACCCGTTGCGCGGGTTCGGCGGCTTGTCGTTGCCCTACGGTGCCATCGACCAGCAGGAGGTCTATACCGGCGGTTACAGCGCCCAGTACGGCCGTTCCGACGGCGGCGTGATCAACGTGGTCGGCAAGCGCGGCACGAACGACTGGCATTTCGGCGCGCAGGTATTGTGGGAGCCGAACTTCGCCCGCGCCAGCCAGCGCGACCGCTACTACGAGAATGGCCTGCCCGCCTCGCCACGCGCGGGCTCGCTGTATGCGCCCGATAGCGAGAACGACACCGACAGCACCACGGTAAGCGCCTATGCCGGCGGACCGTTGATAAAGGACAAGCTGTTCGTCTTCGTCGCCGGCGAATTCCAGCGGCAGGAAGGCAACACCGTGAACCCGGTCAGCGGCTACACCAGCACCAAGCCCTATGTGGATTACCGATACGACTCGCCGCGCTGGTACGCGAAGATCGATTGGAACATCACGGACAACCACATCCTGGAAGTGACCGGCGCATCGGACAAGTACGAAACCTCCGGCAGCGTCTACAACTACGATTACAACAGCCGCACGCGCCTCGCCCGCATCGGCCAGAACGACGACACCAAGGCCGGCGGCGACCTCTGGACGGCGAAGTACACCGGCTACATCACCGACGATCTCACCATCACCGCCCTCTACGGCAAGCTGCACACCACCGATTACGACGCACCCGGCGGCTACGATCCCTCGCTCACCTATGTGGACGGCCTGGTCAACCAGAATCCGGCCTTGAACGGCGGCATCGGGCGCGGCAACAGCCAGACCGTGTCCAGCCTGATTCCTTCCGGGCGCGGCAACCGCACCACCAACACCCGCTTCGACATCACCTACAAGATCGGCGACCACACGATCACCGCCGGCATCGACAACCAGACCGCGACGGCGCTCGACCAGGGCTCGGTCACTTCGGGCCCGGGTTACTCGTGGACCTATGGCCAGGGAGATCCCGATACGCCTATCTCCACCGGGCTTGGCGTGCCGGCTACAGGCGGCTTCCCCAACGGCGCCGAAGGCTATTACGTGGTGCGGAACATCAACAGCAGCCTCGCCACCGTGCGCTCCACGCAGCGCGCGCAATACATCGAGGACAAGTGGCAGATCAACGATCGCTGGCTGCTCTCGGTGGGCTTGCGCAACGACCAGTTCCAGAACTTCAATGCGGACGGTGATGCCTTCATCACGCAGCACAAGCCGCAATGGGCACCGCGCCTCGGCGCCAGCTGGGACGTCTACGGCGACGCGACGTTCAAGGTGTACGCCAACGCAGGCCGGTATTACCTGGGCCTGCCGCTCAATCCGGCGTTGAACGCCGCGGGCGGCGCACTCACCACCTCGCAATACTTCACGTACGGTGGCATCGCCGCCGATGGCACGCCGACCGGCCTCACCACCATCTCGCCGCCCGTCGCGGCGAACAATACCTTCGGCCAACTGCCCGATCCGAAAACGGTGACGACCAAGGGCCTGAAATCGGAGTACCAGGACGAATTCATCCTCGGCTTCACCAAGACGCTGGGCACCGACTGGGTCTATGGCGCGAAGGCCACGCAACGCGTCCTGCGCAACGCCATCGACGACTACTGCGACATCGACCTGGTGCTAGCCAAGGCCCAGTCGCTCGGCTACGACGTCACCACCGACAGCAACCCCGTGAGCTGCTGGCTGTTCAACCCGGGCAAGGCGAACACCTTCAATCTCGTCGACACCTCGGGCAACTACGTGAGCGTGCCGCTCACCAACAAGGAATTCGGCTTCGACCGCTTGAAGCGCCGCTACTACGCGCTGGAAACCTTCCTGGAGCATCCCTTCAGCAACGGCTGGTACGGCAAGGTGAGCTACACCTTCTCGCGAAGCTATGGCAACACGGAAGGACAGCTACGCTCGGATCTCTACCGCGAATCGCGCGGCACGGGCCAGACCGCGGTCTCCACGACGCAGGACTGGGACAACTCGTACATCATGGTCAATACCAACGGCGTGCAGAACAACGATCACAAGCACCAGTTGAAGTTCTTCGGCTACTACGAGTTCACGCCCGAGTGGCTGGTCAGCGGAAACCTAAGCATGATCTCTGGCGCACCAAAACCTTGCCTCGGATACTTCGGCGTCGACCGCACCGATCCGGCCGGCTATGGCAACAGCTACCACTTCTGCAATGGCCTGCCCTCGCCACCGGGAAGCCACGGACGCCTGCCCTGGGTGCGCCAGATCGATCTCGGCGTCACCTATCGTCCGGCCTTCGCCGATTCGAAGCTGGCGTTCAACGCCAACGTGTTCAACGTGCTCAACGAGCAGAAGGTGATCGGCATCTATCCCAATGCCGAGTCCAACCCCAACCTGGCCAATCCGCTCTATGGAACGCCGACCTCGCGCCAGCTTCCGCGCTACGTGCGGCTCAGCGTGAATTACGACTACTGAGGCCGATACGCGTCGGAAACGTATCGGGGGCGGCCTTGTCGGGCCGCCCCCGATATACATGGCCTGGTCAACGGGCACAAATTCTTCGATCAGGTTATGGCGATCACGGCAACGTCGTCGAGACGGCGTTGGCGTCGTGATTGCTGTCTTCCGCAATGCCGACGGCATATGACCCACCCTTGGATGCGGTCACAAGAAGACTCTTCGCGCCTCCGCCAAAGAAAGGCACCGGCGTCACGACCAGTGGCGATGCCGGATTGAAGATCGCGGCCTGCGTGTTCTCGCTGCCGTTGTCACCCGCCACGACGACGAGGTCGTTGTCGCCCAGCGCTGTCGCCATGACCGTCGCATCCGCATGCAGTGGCGGAATAGAAAGGACGACATTGTTTACTGGGTCGCTGAACCCGTCGTTCTGACGACCATCGGACATCTGATACCGGTAGACCAGGTGACCCAGGTCATTGAGGAACAGGCCGGCACTTCGCTTGCCTATGTTATCCCCGCCGAAGTTCGGAAGATTGAGAACGCTGGCTGTCGCCGCGGGATTTGCCCAGAACGCCGCCCTGCCAAAGGGTGCCGTCGGGAACACGCATGTGCCGATGATCTGTAACGAAGAATTGATAGCGGTTCCGACGCAATAGCTGCTTCCGGTTCGCTTCGCCAGATTGGCGGTGACGTAAATCCCCAGCGGTCCGGTTGGCGTCGCGACCTTGGGCGTTACCGTGCCTGTTCCGCTCGGACAATTCAACAAAACCGCGGGATTTCCGCCGCCCGCCGAATTGGCGACATCCGCTACCTCGCAGTTATCGCCGCTGCCCGACACTTGCACAGCCGTCCCGCTACCCGGCGGCCAGAGGACGGCCGTCGAGTTTCCGTTACCCCCCATGCTCTGGCCGGCAACGAATCCAGACTGGTTGTATGCCCCAACCGAGGTGCTTACGTCGGCACCCAATCCCAACAGGCCAGGTAAAGGCGCCAGCTTGGTGGGAGATGTCCCCGGGGACGTACTGCTCCAGGCTACCGCGAACACCACGCCGCCTGAATCCGAGCAGCTGCCTATCACCCTTCCATTGTTGGCGACCCCTACGGCCGCGCAACCCTTGCCCGTTGCCAGGGGAGGAAGAGCGACTTCGCTACCCGCCGTGGAGACCCAGGCGACGAGCGAACCGTTCGTATTGCCGGGTTTGCAACTGCCGGCGACGACGCCGGAGTCGTTGACATCGCTCGCACTGCATTGCGCGCCGGCGGCGTGTCCGAGACTCGTCAGCGACGCCGCAATGACAGGCACCGGAAGTGCAACGATCAGAACAGCCACCGTCAACGCAAGACGGTGCAACCCGTGGTCCAGGACTTTCATGGAGCTCTCCTTGCTCGCAACGCGTAGCTGTTCATGCCGCTGCCTGCGATCGTCACGGCTGTGCGCGGTCGTAGGCCTTTCGAAAAGCGGGTTTGAGGAGGGGGCACTCCTTATCCTTCACCTTTCCCTCGATCGCCGATATCTCGGGCCCCCGCGAGGAACTCGTTTCCTCGGAGCAGTTATAGTCGGGAGCGAGTGATGGCACCACCAGGCGCCCGAAGGTCAAGTCGTTGTTTACGGCTTCTTTTACCGGTTTCGCTGTGCTTGCTCCCGACACGAGCATGGCGGAAGCGAGAAACAACGCGCACGGAAAGGACGAGGAAATGCGGCGCGGCAGGAAAATCACGGAGAGGAACTCCATGAACCATGCGCGGAATGGGATATCCAGTTCATCCTTCATGGAGCTCTCCTTGCTCACATGACATCGATGTCGGGATGGAAAATTAGAAGTAATCAGGCGGGCGCGAAATAGTTCATACGTTGTAGGCGCGGTGGATCATGCGCCGATTCACGACACGATGTGCCCTGACTTCGGTCGGATATGCCGAAGCCGCGCCGACGCTAGTCAGCTCTCCCGATTGAGCTTGCTGTGCTTCACGCCATAGGTGAAGTACACGATCAGGCCGATTCCCATCCATAGGGCGAAGCGCTCGAACGTGATCCAGGGCAAGCCCCAGATCAGCGCCAGCGAGAACAGGATGCCCAGCGGCGCCACGAACCATACGGCCGGCGTGCGGAACTTGCGCTCCAGGTCCGGCTTGCGCACGCGCAGTACCAGGACCGATGCGCAGATGAGGATGAAGGCGCTGAGCGTGCCGATGTTCACCAGTTCGGCCACCTCGCCGATCGGCAGCAGGCCGGCGACGATCGCGGTGAAGATGCCGAGGATCATCGTCGGCCGTGCCGGCGTGCCGAAGCGCGGGTGCACGCGGGCGAACCATGCGGGGAGCAGGCCGTCGCGCGAGAGCGCGAACCAGATCCGCGCCGCGCCGAGCATGAAGGCGAACAACACGCTGATCACGCCGATCACGGCGGCGACGGCGATCACGTTGCTCAGCCAGGGCAGGCCGATCGCATTGAACGCATCGGATACCGAGGCCTCGCCACTGAGCGTGGCGTACGGCACGATGCCGGTGAGCACGAGGGAGACGGCGATATAGAGGACCATCGCGACGGCCAGCGAGAGCAGCACCGCTCGCGGCAGGTCGCGCTGCGGGTTCTTCGCTTCCTCGGCCGCCGTGGTGAGCGTGTCGTAGCCGAACACGGCGAAGAAGACCACGCTCGCGCCGGTAAGCACGCCGTGCCAACCGAAGTGACCGACGCCCTTGTCGTCGAGGATCCGCTCCGGAATGAACGGGTGCCAGTTGGCCGTGTTGATGAAGAAGGCGCCGACACCGATCACCAGCGCCACGCCGAGCACCTTGATGCCCACGATGAGGGTGTTCAGGCGCGCACCCCATTCGGTGCGGACGGAAAGCAGGATCGCCACCAGCAGCGAGATGCCGGCCGCGATCACGTTGAAGCGGTGACCATCGGTCGGCGCGGCGACGGGCGCGGCGAAGGAGACGCCGAGCGAGCCCGGTCCCTGCTGCCAGAAATACTTCATGGTGTCGGCGCTCATGCTCTTCTGCGCCCATTCCGGCAGGTGCACGCCGGCGCTGGCCAGCAATACCTGCACGTAGCCGGACCAGCCGATCGCCACGACGGCGACCACCAGCGCGTATTCGAGGAGAAGATCCCAGCCGATGATCCAGGCCGCCCCCTCGCCGAGCACCGCGTAGCCATAGGTGTAGGCACTGCCGGTGACCGGGATCAGTCCGGCGAACTCGGCGTAGCAAAGCGCCGCGCAGGCGCTGCCGAAGCCGGCGATGATGAAGCTGAGCGCGACCGCCGGGCCGGCGTTGAGCGCGGCCTGCTGGCCCGCGAGCACGAAAATGCCCACGCCGATGATGCCGCCGATACCGATCGCGGTGAGCTGCCACAGGCCCAGCACGCGCCGGAAATCCCTGCGCTGGCCCACTTCGGCCTGGAGCTGTTCGACGGACTTGTGGCGCAGGAACTTCGCTAACGACATCGGGTGGATCCCCTGGGGCTGGCTGACCGGGGATCATAGCCGGGCGAGCCCGGAGTGTCGTCAGCGCAGGCTGATGCGCCGCGTCAGCGTCCGTCGAGGGCCTTGCGCCCCAGGGCCGGGTCGTCGGTGAAGAAGGCATCGATGCCGGTGGCCAGGTAGGCGCGGATCTCAGCCACGGAGCCGGCCTCGTTGCGCGCGGCGTCACCGGCGTCATTGCGGAAATCCGAGGCCAGGAAGTGATTTTCAGGGCGGAAGGTGTACGGATGGACCTCGAGCCCGGCGGCGTGCGCATCGCGAACCAGCGGAGCAACAGGCCCCAACCGGCCGTCCTTGCCCAGCGGAATGATGCTCCGCGTGGAGGGGCCGATCGCGTCCGCGTAAGCGGCGATGGCCTTCAGGCCCGAGGGGGTCATCATCTTGCCGTAGGTGATGGACGGCTCGTCGGCCGGATGCTCCGCCGCAACGTCCATCAGCTGCAACAGGCGGACGTTGGGATGGGCCTTGCCGAGCTTTCCTCGCAGGTACTTCAGGTTGCCGACCTCGAAGGACTGGATCTCCACCGGCGCGTCGCGTGTGTAGGCATGGGCGTCCAGGGTCGCCAGCACCTTGTCTTCCATCGGCAGGCCGAGGCCACGGAAATAGGTGGAATGCTTGATCTCGGGAATGATGCCGATGACCCGCTGGCGTGCCGACGCCTCGGCGGCGACGAATTCGATCATCTCGTCGAAGGTAGGCACGCTGAACTGCCCGTCGAACGCCGTGTTGGCCTTGCGGATGTCGGCAAGGCGCTCCCGGGCGCGCAAGGTCTTCAGTTCGGCCAGGGTGAAATCCTCGATGAACCAGCCCGTGATCGTCACGCCGTCGACGGTCTTCGTCGTACGCCGGCTGGCGAACTCCGCATGCGCGGCGACATCCGTGGTGCCCCCGATCTCGTTCTCATGGCGGACCACCAGCACGCCGTCCTTGGTCGAGACCAGGTCCGGCTCGACGAAATCCGCGCCGTCCTCGATGGCCACCGCGTACGACGCCAGGGTGTGCTCGGGCCGAAGGGCACTGGCGCCGCGATGGCCGATGACGAGGACCTTCGTGGCGAGCGGTGGCACCGGGGCGGCGGTCGTGGGCATCGGCATCGCTCCAAGGGCGAGGAACACAGCGCACGAGGATAGAGCAAACGCCTTCATCAGAAATCCGCCGTGAGGGTGAGGAAACTCTGCCGCGGGGCGCTGGCGTGGAACGCCAGGGCGCGGCCCTGCGGGTCGGTCGCCGCGAACGCGGTGAGGTTCGTCGCGTAGCGGTGGTCCGTGAGGTTGGTGATGTTGAGGGCCAGGGTCAGCGCCTTCAGGCTGGCGACGGGACCGAAGTCGTAGCTGGCGCCGAAGTCGAACGAGGTCGCACCGGCCACGCTCTGGTCGTTCGTATAGGTGTAGTAGCGCTTGCCGGTGTACTTGCCGCGCAGGCTGGCCGACCAGGGGCCGGAGGTCCAGCTGACCTCGCTGGCGAACATGCGCCTGGGCGTATCCACCGTGGTCTTGTCCTTCACGGGAACGACCTTGCCGCTGGCGACGTAGTTGTCGTCGTACGTGGAGTCGTTGAACGACGCCGAGTTATACCACTCGAAACCGCGCACGGGCTTCCAGATGAAGGTGAACTCCGCACCGCGACTGCTCACCGAACCGACGTTGACGAAGGCGGTATTGCATTCAGGGCGCGTACCCACCTCGATGCTGGGGCAGGGATTGAGCGAGAGCAGGCGGTTGTCGAACTTCACGTCGTACAACGCGACCGACGCTTCGTATCCCTCGCCGACGCTGCGGAAGCCGCCGTCGATCGAGCGCGATTCCTCGGGTTTCAGGTTCGACTTCGTGCCGTCGAAAGCAGCCTGCGACACCGACAACGGGCCACCCGCGCCGCCACCCTGGAAGGCGGCGATGTTCTTCGCGTAGGAAAGGAAGATCTCCTGGCCCGGTGCCAGCTGGAACGCCAATCCGGCCTGCGGCAGCAGCGACTTGCCGGCTTTCAGCGTGCCATTGGCATAGGGACTTTCCACGCCGGGCAGTTCCACCGCCTTCATGGTGGTGTGCGGGCTCTTCACGCCCACGTCGATGCTGAGGCGGTCGTCCAGCGCCTTGAAGCTGTCCTGCAGGTAGGCCTGCTTGGTGGTGATCGTATAGTCCTGCGCGAACAGGCGACGATCCGGATCGGAGAGATAGCGATCGTCGCTGACCGGCCCGTCGATGTAATAGAAGTTGCGCTCGACGTGATGGTCGTTCTTTTCGTACCAGACCCCGCCTTCCACGTGGTGGCTGCCCAGGTCCCACGACAACGACGCGATGGCGCCGTTGCGGTTGATCGTGTAGTTCGTGCTGCGGATCGAGATCGGCAGTTCATCGGGCGTACCCGGGTTGGACTTCTGTCCCGGCGACCACCAGTGACCCTGGCCGGCGTTTTCGTGGTGATAGACCTGGGTATGCAGCGTGGCCGCATCGGCGACGGCGAAGTCGCCCGCGAGGTAGTAGAGATCGTCGCGGCGCAGCGCGCGGCTCTGGTAGTACGCGTCGTCGATGTTGTCCACGCCGCCGGAGAAGCCACAGCGCGGATCGCTCACGCCGCCCTTGGTGTATGCGGGCGCGCAATACGCCGCCGCCAACGCACGGTTCCAGTCGGGGGCATAAAGGTTCCAGTCCCAGCCAAGACCGCGCTTCAGGCCGCTCTTGGAGAGGTAGGCGTAGTCGGCCTGGCTCGTACGCGAGGTATCGGCGAACCCGGTGATGCGGTTGCCTTCACCGAACTCGTAGACGGCCTTGCCATTGAACTGCTTGGTGTTGGTCGGCGAGCCGGGCCGTGCCCACATGTCCGCATCGGCGTGGGCGCCCGACAGGTACATGGAGAAACCCTTGTAGTCACCCGTATCGATGCGCGCATAGGTACGCCGGTTGTGGTCGCTGCCGAAGGTCTGCGCCACCTTGCCGCCGAACGTCTTCGCCGGGTCCGACGAGAAGTACTGGATGGCACCGCCGAGGTTGCTGGTGGAAGCCGTGCCGAGCGCGGCGATGCCTTCGGACAATTCGACCGTGGCCATGTTTTCCGGCAGCAAGGCACGCGAGATGTTCAGGCCGTTGTAATTGCCGTAGGCGTTGTCGCCGAGCGGCAGGCCGTCGAGCGTGTAGCCCAGGCGGGTGGTGTTGAAACCACGCAAGGTGATCGACTGCGATTCCTCGTTGGCGCCGAAGGCGTCGTTCGATTGCACCGAGACGCCGGGAAGGCGGTTGAGGATCTTCTGCGGACTGGTCCCCGGCGGAAGCACCTTCTGGTCGTCCGGCACGATGCGCTGCACTTGGCGCGTTTCGCCCTGGCCGATGACGGAAACCGCTTCCAGGTCCTGGGTCTTCGGCGGCGGCGCATCGTTGGCGTGGGCCTGGAAGGCAAGCGCGGAGGCGAGGGCGAGGAACAGGGCGCGGCGGGAATACATCATCGACAGGTAACTCGTCATGGGAAGCGGACGAGGGTGACTGACGAGTGTTTACGTTTTTTTACGACTCCGGGAAGATGTTGCGAAGCGGTGACGTGGGTCGCAGTTGCGACAGCGTCCCCGAATTGCAACATCGCGGCGTCACCATTTCCCCTTTTAACCTCACGGTACCGCCCATGCGCCGACTCGCCCGACTGGCCGCCCTGTGCCTCATGGTTCTCGCCGTCGAGGCCCACGCGGCCCATCGCGTCATCGTCTTCGTCTGGGACGGCATGCGGCCCGACGCGATCAGTGAGGAAGACACGCCAAACCTCGCGGCGCTGGTGAAACAGGGCACCTACTTCGCGGACAACCACGCGACCTACCCGACCTTCACCATGGTCAACGCGTCGAGTTTCGCCACTGGTTCCTTCCCCGGCACGATCGGCTTCTTCGGCAACCGCTTCTGGGCCCCGGGCGCCAGGGGCTTCGATGCCAAGGGCGCGCCGAGCGACTTCAACGCGCCCATCTACACCGAGGACTATGCCGTCCTTCGTGCACTGGACGATCATTGGGACCATGACCTGTTGCAGGCGCCGACGCTGCTCGGGAAGGCGCGCAAGGCGGGCCTGAAGACGGCGGTGATCGGCAAGTCCGGCCCGGCCTTCCTGCAGGACCTCCACGAGGGCGGCACCATCCTCGACGAGAACGTCGCCTTGCCATTGGCATTCGCGAAGAAGCTCGCCGGCGCGGGCTTTCCCCTGCCCGCCAACACGGTGCATGCGTATGAGCCGGATCGCTTCCAGCTCGAACCGGACAATGGCACGCCGACGGCACCGCTACCGCTGGTGACATTGAAGGACGGCGTCACCTCCGACGCGTCCGATGGCGCGGGGGCACCGCCGGCGGCCGCCAACGCCTACCTGATGCGAGCTTTCCTCGATTACGTGCTGCCGGTCGAGAAGCCGGACATCAGCTTCGTCTGGCTGCGCAATCCGGATTCCACGGAGCATGCCTATGGTGTCGGGTCGCCGAACTTCCACCTTGCACTGCGCGCGCAGGACGAGTTGCTGGGAAAACTGCAGGCGCGATTGAAGGAGCTGGGCATGGAAGGCGACACCGACCTCGTCATCGTGTCCGACCATGCGCATAGCAACGTTTCCGGGCCGATGGATCTGTTTCCGTTGCGAACCATCAACGACGGCCGCGTGGGCCACGTGGACGCGGAGTGGGGCTATTCCACCTCGGGTGCCATTCGCCTCGCCGACGAGATGAGCCGTGCGGGGTTTACCGCCTTCGACGGATTCGGGTGCATCTACGCGCCTGTGATGTCCGGCGTGAAGGCCGATGGCAGCCTGCTTCGCCCGACCCGCTTCGACGACGACGGCAGGGTCTGTGGCAAGCCCGGTCCTTATACGACGCCCGCGTACAAGGTTCCGGCGGAACTGCCGAAGGATGCCTTCGTCATCGCCCCGAACGGCGGCAGCGAATACCTCTACCAGCCCGCGCACGATCGCGAACTGGTACGGAAGGCCGTGCGTTTCCTCCAGAGCCGCGAACCCTTCGGCGCGATCTTCGTCGACGCCCGGTACGGCAAACTGCCCGGTACGCTGCCGCTGGCGACGGTGCGCCTCGCCAACAAGCGCGCACCGGACATCGTGGTGAGCTACGACTTCGATGCCGATGCCACGGTGCAGGGATTCAAGGGCACGGAGTACACCAGCATGTCGAACGAACGGGGCATGCACGGCAGCTTCAGTCCGGTGGACGTGCATAACCTCCTCGTCGCGACCGGTCCGGATTTCCGGCCGGGCCTGCGTAGCGAACTGCCCAGCGGCAACGTGGACCTCGCACCGACGCTGGCCTCGCTGTTGAAGCTCGACCTGGGGAAGACGGATGGGCGCGTGTTGCGTGAAGGGCTGGCCGGCCGCAGCGCCGAAGGCCTGTCGGTGAAGGCGGCCAGCGTAACCACCGATACCGCCACCGGCCTCGATATCCGCCGCGTCGACGGCTCCCCGATGAACCGGACGTCGTACCGGTTCGTCCTGAAGACCAGGCAACTCGACGACAACGGCAAGACCTACACCTATTTCGACGAAGCGAAAGCCGACCGCCAGTAACCCCTCGTCCCATGGAAACTCCCTGCCCTGGTGGGAGCCGACCTTGTCGGCGATCCCGCGGCAGCGGGCAAGGTCCCCGCAAGCACCCGATCGCCGACGGGGTCGGCTCCCACCTTATGAGCCCCGGAAAACCCCGCTCCGGCATTTCTGCTAGTTTCCCGCCCCGAACCCCGTCTCCACCGGATACCCACGATGTTCAAGCCTCTCGCCCTGGCCACGCTCTCGGCCGCCCTGCTCGCCGCTTGCGCCGGCACCCCCGCCGAAAAATCCACGGTGCCCACCGGCGTGAAGGACGGGGCGACGCTCGACCTCGCCATTCTCGAGACCACCGACGTCCATTCGAACATCCTCTCCTACGACTACTACAAGCAGAAGGACGATCCGACCTTCGGCTACGAGCGCGTCGCCACGCTGATCCGTGAAGCACGAAAGGAATTCCCGAACACGGTGCTGTTCGACAGCGGGGACACCATCCAGGGTTCCGTGTTCGCCGACTACCAGGCACTGGTGAAGCCGGTGGGCTGCGACACGGAACTGGGCATCTACAAGGCGATGGACGCGGTGGGCTACGACGGCGGCACCGCCGGCAACCACGAGTTCAACTATGGACTGCCCTTCCTTGCCCAGGTGACGAACACCGCGATGAACGTCGATGGCGTGAGCCCGCGACAGTGCGCCGGACCGAAGTTCCCGCTGGTCCTTTCCAACGTCTACAGCGCACGCGACGGCAAGCCGATCTTCAAGCCCTGGACGATCGTCGAGAAGTCCGTCACGGCGACCGGCCCCGATGGCAAGCCGGTCACCACCACGGTCAGGATCGGCATCATCGGCTTCACTCCCCCGCCGATCCTCGACTGGGACAAGCGCAATCTCGCCGGCAAGGTCACCGTCGATGGCGTCGTCGAAGCCGCGAACAAGTACATGCCGGAAGTGCAAGCCCAGCACCCCGACCTCGTCGTCGCGATCCTGCACGGTGGACTGAACACGGCGCCGTACACGCCGCAGATGGAAAACGGTGGCTGGTACCTCGCCGGCGTCCCTGGCATCGATGCGTTGCTCCTGGGCCATTCGCACACGGAATTCCCCGGACCGCGCTATGCCGACATGAAGGACGTGGACGCGAAACGCGGCCTCGTCCGCGGCGTGCCGGCCGTCATGGGCGGTTTCTTCGGCAAGGACCTCGGCGTGATCGACATGACGCTGAAACGCGAGGCGGGCCGCTGGGTGGTGGACAAGGACAAGAGCCACAGCCAGGTCCGCCCCATCTGCCCGAAGAAGAACGAATGCGTGGCGCCCGACCCCGCCATCGCGCCGATCGTGCGCGAGGCCCACGAGGCCGCCATCGCCTACGTGAACACGCCGATCGGCGCCACCGACCATCCGCTCAGCAGTTACTTCGCCGACGAAGGCAACATGTCCGCGCTGGCGGTGGTCAACGCGGCGCAGATCGACTACGCGCGCGACGAACTCGGCCGCACGCATCCGGAATGGAAGGACGTGCCCGTGCTTTCCGCCGCATCCGCCTTCCGCACGGGCTTCGGCGGCCCGGACGACTTCACCGACGTCCCCGCCGGCCCGATGACGATCCGCAACGCGGCCGACCTGTACTTCTATCCAAATACCCTCGCCGCGGTGAAGATCGATGGTGCCGGCGTGAAGGCCTGGCTGGAGAAGTCGGCGACGCGCTTCAACCGGATCGATCCGGCGAAAGAAGGCGAGCAGGCACTGATCGGCGGTTTCCCCGGTTACAACTTCGACCAGATGCAGGGCGGCATCACCTACACCATCGACGTCAGCAAGCCCGAGGGCGAGCGCATCGTCGACCTCCGCTACAAGGGCAAGCCGGTGAAGCCGGGCCAGCCGTTCATCGTCGTGACCAACAACTACCGCGCCAGCGGTGGCGGCGGATTTCCCGGCATGGACGACGCCAACATCGTGCTGAGCGCACCGGACGGGAACCGCGAAGTGGTGATCCACTGGGTGGAGGCGAAAAAGACGCTGACGCGCAAGGACGTGGACAAGCGTTCGTGGACCTTCGCGCCGTTGAAGACCAGGGGCGCGGTGACGTTCACCTCGGCCAGCGGGAAGGAAGACGTGGCGAAATCCCTCGGCCTGCCGATCCGCCAGCTGCGCGACAACGGCGACGGCACGGCGGTGTACTCGATCGACTTGTCGAAGCACTGACCTTTCCGGCGACCTGAATCGCCGACAGGGTCGGCTCCCACCCGCATATCGTGTGGGAGCCGCTGTCGTGTGGGAGCCGCTTCAGCGGCGATGGTTGCTTGCCGCGCCCTGGCC
>NZ_JBPGXU010000047.1:0-28931 GCF_056755675.1 Luteibacter sp. KNZ12-1A
CCCGGCGGCGCGCCGCCGGAGACGGGGGGCGGGGGGGGGCGCGCGGGGGGTGGGGGCCCGCGTCCGGGGGCGGGTGGGGGTCGCCGCGCGCGCCGCCCGCGCCCGCCGCGCGACGACCGGCCGGCCGCCGCCGCGGATACCGTGTCGACCGAAGTGCCGATGAAGACCGTGGTCGTCGCCGAAACGGTCGCCGAACTCCCGGCGGCCGGCCGGTCTTCGCGCGGCGGACGCGGGCGGCGCTCGCGGCTACCCGAACGCTCCCCGGAACGCGGACCGCCACGACCGTCGCGACCGCCACGGCCGCCCTTCTCCGGCGGCGCGCCGCGGGTCGGGATGTGCCCGTCGTTGTCGTTCGGATCGTCGATCTCATCCTGCACGCCATCCGCGCGCGGACGCGGCGGCGGCATCACCAGCATCTTCGCGTCGATGGACGCGGTCGGGATCTTCTGGTTGATGTAGGCCTCGATGTCGGGCAGGCCCATGGCGTAGAGGTCGCAGGCGAAGCTGATGGCGTCGCCCTCGGCGCCAAGCCGGGCGGTGCGGCCGATGCGATGGACGTAGTCCTCGGCGTCCTGAGGCAGGTCGTAGTTGAAGACGTGGCTGACCGCGGGAATGTGCAGGCCGCGGGCGGCCACGTCGGTGGCCACGAGCAGGTCGATCTGGCCATCCTGGAATCGCTGCAGCAGCTTCTGCCGCTTCACCTGCGGCACGTCGCCGGAGATGGCGCCGACGCGGAAATTGTGCCGCTTCAGCCGGTCGGTGATGCGCTCGGCGGCGGCCTTGGTGTTGACGAAGATGATGCTGCGCTCGGTCTTGCTCTCTTCGAGCAGGTTGAGCAGCAAGGGCATCTTTTCTTCCTTCGAGGGGAAGTAGACCACCTGGCGAACGCGGTCGGCGGTGACGTTCTCGGTCTCCACCACGAGCTTTTCGGCCTCGTGCATGTGCTCGTACGCGAGCTCCAGCACGCGGTGGCTCAAGGTGGCGGAGAACAGCAGCACCTGGCGGGCTTCGCGCGACGGCAGGCGGCGGAAGATGAAGCGCACGTCCTTGATGAAGCCGAGGTCGAACATGCGGTCGGCTTCGTCGATGACCATGACCTCGACGCTGCCGAAGCCGAAGACGTCCTGCTTGTAGTAATCGAGCAGGCGGCCCGGCGTGGCGATGATGATGTCGCAGCCGTCGCGCAGTTGCTGGCGCTGCTTGTCGTAGTCGACACCGCCGTAGATGAGGGCGCTGCGCAGGCCGGTGGCCTTGCCGATGGTCTGGAAGTCCTTCTCGATCTGGATCGCCAGTTCACGGGTGGGTGCGATGATCAGGGCGCGGGGATCGGAATCCTTGCGGTCCGGATGCGCCGGGTTCTTCAGCAGGCGGTCCATCAGGGCGACCAGGAAGGCGAAGGTCTTGCCGGTGCCCGTCTGCGCCTGTCCGGCGACGTCGCGGCCGGTCAGGGCGATCGGCAGGGTCAGCGCCTGGATCGGCGTGCAACGGGTGATGCCGGCGGTGGCGAGGCCCTGGTGGAGCAGCGGATGGAGGTCGAGGTTTTCGTAGAAGACGTCGGTGAGAACGGTTTGGGACATGTGGATGAGTGACCTGGAGTCTCGCGCCACGGATACGCGGCGTCGCCCCGGCGGCAGGAATGGGCCGCGGGGCGGTGGGTGATCCGGTCGGCGGCGCCACGGGAGAGTCGGCAGGCGCCGGTTGCGACCGGCGGCCGTACGACGCACCCGGCGCACGATGGCCGGAGGCGGCGGCGCGCGACCCGACGGTTCCCGCTGGCATAGGTGAAAAGGCTGTTAACCGCGAGAGCGTGTTCACCTATGTCAACGAGAACCATCCCGTCGGCGCCCTTGAATCGCTTGAATCGCGCCCCTAGTTGGGTTGGAATGAGGGCCGCCGGCTGCAATGGCCAAAGACCTTCGGTTCCGGTTGGACCCGCGACATGGGGCTCCTTAGTGTAGCCGATGCGAGCGTCACGGTCGTCAACGCCCTTTCACCCCTTCCTTTGGAGACCCCGGTGAGCGAAAAGATCACCCACACGAGCGACGCTGCCTTCCAGAAGGACGTCCTCGATTCCGATACCCCCGTCCTGCTCGACTTCTGGGCGGAGTGGTGCGGTCCCTGCAAGTCGATCGCCCCGGTCCTGGACCAGCTCGCCGACCAGTACGACGGCAAGCTGAAGATCGTGAAGATCAACATCGACGAGAACCAGAACACCCCGCGCCAGTTCGGTGTCCGTGGCATCCCGACCCTGATGGTCTTCAAGGGCGGCAAGGTCGAGGCGACCCAGATTGGCGCCGTCGGCAAGAGCCAGCTCGACCAGATGATCCAGAAGGCGATCTGATCGCCTTAGCTGTACGTTTCACTTCCGCCGCCGCGTGAGGCGCTTTACGCCGCGCCTCACGCGATGCTAGGCTTCAGGAGTTCGCCGGGACACCGCTTGTCCCCCACGTCGCGAACCCTCTCCCATTCTTCTTTCAACGGCGCCCCGTGAGGTTTGCCCGTGTCCGATATCGAAACCAAAGATTCCATCGACGCCAAGGGCGCCGGCGACCAGCCTGCGACCGAACCGCGTCCGCGCACCCGCCGCAAGGCCCCGGCTTCGGCCGAGGCTCCGGTAGAGACGAGCGCCCCGTCGCCGGCTCCCGCCAGGGCGGCGGTGCCCCCACCCTCGCCACCGCCGCTTCCGCCGGCTCCGCAGGCCGAACTCCAGCTGGGTAACACGCAGCAGCCGGAAAACCGGCAGCCCACGCCGCAAAACGACGTGCGCGAAGGCAACCAGGGGCAGTCCCAGGGTCAGGGAGGCGGCCAGCCGAACAACCCGCAGCAGGCACGGGGCGACAATCCCAACCAGCAGCAGAACCCCAATCGCGCCAACGACCGCAACGAGCGTGACGGCCGCGGCCGCCGCCGGCGCAACGAGCGCAACCAGCAACGCCAGGGCGGCGGTGGTGGTGGCAGCCCGGGCAACAGCAGTGGCGGCGGTGGCGGTAACTACCAGCATCCGCGCAACAACAACGGCTATCCCGTCGACGACGACGAGAACGCCGACGCCGGCAGCAACGATCGCCTGATCAACCTGACCGAGCTCAAGCGCAAGAACGCCATCCAGCTGCTCGAGTTCGCCGAGTCCCTCGGCGTCCGCGAAGGCGTGGCTCGCCAGCGCAAGCAGGACGTCGTCTTCAACATCCTCAAGGCCCACGCCCGCTCCGGCGGTGGCATCTGGGCCGAGGGCGTGCTCGAGATCCTGCAGGACGGCTTCGGCTTCCTGCGCTCGGCCGACGAATCCTACCTGGCCGGTCCGGACGACATCTACGTCTCGCCCAGCCAGATCCGCCGCTTCAACCTGCGCACCGGCGACTACATCACCGGCCGCGTCCGCCATCCGAAGGAAGGCGAGCGCTACTTCGCGATGCTCAAGGTCGACGACATCAACGGCGATCCGCCGGAGGCGTCGAAGAACAAGCTGCTGTTCGAGAACCTCACCCCGCTGTTCCCGCGCAAGTCGTTCAAGCTCGAACGCGGCAACGGGTCCACCGAGGACATCACCGGCCGCATCCTCGACCTCGTCGCCCCGATCGGCCGCGGCCAGCGCGGCCTCATCGTCTCCCAGCCGAAATCCGGTAAGACGATGATGCTGCAGAACATCGCCCAGGCCATCCAGTACAACCACCCGGACGTCCATCTGATCATGCTGTTGATCGATGAGCGTCCCGAGGAAGTCACGGAAATCGCCCGCACCGTTCGCGCCGAAGTCATCAGTTCCACCTTCGACGAGCCGGCCGTCCGTCACGTGCAGGTCGCCGAGATGGTGATCGAGCGTGCCAAGCGCCTGGTCGAGCACAAGAAGGACGTGGTGATCCTGCTCGACTCGATCACCCGCCTGGCCCGCGCCTACAACACCGTGGTGCCCAGCTCCGGCAAGGTGCTCACCGGCGGCGTCGACGCCAACGCCCTGCAGCGCCCGAAGCGCTTCTTCGGCGCGGCGCGCAACGTCGAGGAAGGCGGCAGCCTCACCATCATCGCCACCGCCCTGACCGATACCGGTTCGAAGATGGACGAGGTGATCTACGAGGAGTTCAAGGGCACCGGCAACATGGAAGTGCACCTGTCCCGCCGTATCTCCGAGAAGCGCGTCTACCCGGCGATCGACATCAACCGCTCGGGCACCCGCCGTGAGGACCTGCTCATCGATCCGGACCTGCTCGCGAAGATCTGGATCCTGCGCAAGCTCCTCCATCCGATGGACGAACTGGCCGCCATGGAGTTCATGCTCGACAAGATGAAGAACACGAAGTCCAACGACGAGTTCTTCAATTCCATGAAGCGCTGAGCGCTCCACGGGAACTTGCGAAGAGGCCCCCCAAGGGGCGGCCGCGTGGTATACGGGGCCCCGCCCCCAGCGTTTGCTACGCTGCGCCGCCGGCCATCCCTTTTGGGCACGAAGACGTGCCCCCATGTGGAGCGGCTACCGGCCTAAAGCCCAACGCCAAGGAAAGTCCGTGTCCATCCCCAGCGCCGCCAAAAGTACGCCGATCGGCGACCGTCACGACCTGGTCGCCTACCTCGCCGAAGGCGAGAAGCCGCGCGAGGCCTGGCGCATCGGCACGGAGCATGAGAAGTTCGGTTTCTATACCGACGATCTCACCCCGCCGCCTTTCACCGGCGAGCGCCCGGGCATCCGCGACGTCCTCGAGGGACTGGCCTCGCGCTTCGGCTGGGACATCGCCCGCGAAGGCGAAACACCGGTGGCACTGACCAAGGGCAAGGCCAATATCACCCTGGAACCCGCCGGGCAGCTGGAACTCTCCGGCGCGCCGCTGGAGACGATCCACCAGACCTGCGATGAAGTCACCGACCACCTGAAAGAAGTCCGTGCCGTCGCCGAGGACATGGGCATCGGCTTTCTCGGGATGGGCTTTCAGCCGAAGTGGCGCCGCGACCAGATGCCATGGATGCCGAAGGGCCGCTACAAGATCATGCGTGAGTACATGCCCAAGGTCGGCTCGCTCGGCCTGGACATGATGACCCGCACCTGCACCGTCCAGGTCAACCTCGACTACGCGAGCGAGGCCGACATGGTGAAGAAATTCCGCGTCGCGCTCGCCTTGCAGCCCATCGCCACGGCGCTGTTCGCCAATTCACCCTTCACCGAAGGCAAGCCGAACGGCTACAGGTCGTACCGCTCGCACGTCTGGACCGATACCGACGGCGACCGCACCGGGATGCTCGATTTCGTCTTCGAGGACGGCTTCGGTTATGAACGCTACGTCGACTACATCCTCGACGTGCCCATGTATTTCAGCTATCGCGACGGCCAGTACGTCGATCTGTCCGGGCAGGACTTCAAGAAGTTCATGCGTGGCGAACTGCCGGCCTTGCCGGGCGCGCGGGCGACGATGAAGGACTGGGCCGATCATCTGACGACCGCATTCCCCGAAGTGCGCCTGAAGCAATACCTGGAAATGCGCGGCGCCGACACGAGCACGTGGAATTCGCTCTGCGCGCTGCCGGCATTCTGGGTGGGCTTGCTGTACGACGACGACGCCCTGGACGCGGCCTGGGATCTGGTGAAGGACTTCAGCAAGGCCGAGCGCCATGCATTGCGCGACGGCGTGCCGAAGGAAGCGCTGGCCCTTCGCTTTCGCGGTCACACCGTACGCGATCTTTCACTGGAAGCCTTGAAGATTTCCGAAGCGGGCCTGAAACGCCGCAACCAGCTCGGAAACCGCGGCGCGGACGAATCGATCTACCTCGAACCCCTGATGGAGATCGCCATCTCGGGCAAGACGCAGGCCGACGTGAAGCTCGAACGGTTCCATAAGGAATGGAACGAGAGCGTCGATCCGATCTTCCGCGAATACGCCTACTAAAAGCATCGCCAACCCTATCGGCGATTCGAGGCAATAAAAAGATTCTTCACGGAAGTCCGGGGTGCACGGAAGCCGAGCCCACACCAGGCGAACCCCGCAAATACAGGAAGAACCAATAAAAAAAACCTCCCCGTCACCAGGGAGGTTTTTTCTTTGCATCAGCCGATCGCGCGAGCGATCAGAACTGGTACTTGGCCGACACGCTGAGCAGGTTGCCCTTGTCGTCGTTCTGGCCGACGAGACGATCGCCCGTCGCGCTCGACACACCGGCGATGTGCGCGTTGTTCACGAAGATGTGCGCATAACCGGCGTTGATCTCGAAGCGCTCGGTGGCCTTGTAGCCAAGACCGAAGGCCACCCACTTGCGGGTCGAATCCGGCACGCGCGGCGAGCGGGTGTCGTCGTAGGTCGGGGTGCTGTCCACGGCCACACCGGCACGCAGGGTGAACTTGTCGTCGAGGTAATACTCGCCGCCGACCGATGCGAACCAGCTGTTGCGCCAGCTGTAGTTCTCGCTCGTGGACGGCTGGTTCGGGTTCGAGTAGTTGACCGTGAGATCCTTGAACGAATCCCACTTGGTCCACGACAGGTCGAAGCCGAGGCCGAACTTCTCGTCCTGGTGCCAGAAGCTGGCGGTCGCGATGGCGGGGGTGGTGAAGCCCGCGCGGCCATCGGTATGGGTGAACGGCGGCTGCCCGCTACCCAGCAGGGCGCCGACGGTCGGATTCGACAGCACGGCGGTGACATTGGTCGGCATGGTGAAATTGCCGGTGCCTTCCAGGGTGTGCTTGATCTTGCTGCGGTAGTTCAGCGCGATGCGATCGTTCGGCGTGAGCTTCCACAGGCCGCCGACCTGCCAGCCGTAGGCCCAGTCGTCACCCTTGATCTTCGCGTATCCATCGCTGCCCGGAGGCACGACGGCCGCGTACTGCGCGGCGAGCGCACGGGCCACGGCCGGGGAAAGCTGGCCCGCTGCCGCGGCGCGCTGGATCAGGCCCAGGCCGACGGTGTTGTAATTGATCGCGCTGGTCAGTTCCGCGCTCGTCTTCTGCGCGATGGCGCTGACGCCGACGGCGAAGTCGTCGGTCACGTCGAACGAAGCCGACAAGGTCACGTCGAACGACTTGAAGTCGGACTTGATGGCGTTGTAGCGGCCCTTCCAGTCGGAGTCGTACTCGGTCTTGAAGCCGAACGGCGCGGTCAGGCCGAGGCCGAGGTGGACGCGGTCGCTGACCTGGGTGGCGAAGTACATCGCCGGGACGGGAATCGTGGTGCCGGCTTCGCCGCCGTTGCCGCCGCTGATCGGACGGCCCTGCGCATCGGTGGCCGTGCCATGGAACTTGGTGCTGAAATTGATGCCGGTGACATCGGCCTGGAATACGTTGCCCTTGAGCATGGACATCGCAGCCGGGTTGTTGACGATGACGGAGGCGTCATCACCCGCGGCGGTGGAGCCGGCGAATGCGCGGCCCAGCGCCTTGGCGCTGTTTTCCTTGAGCTGGAAGGCGCTGGCGTGGGCGGCCTGCGGAGCCACCAACGCACCGGCGATGGCCAGCGAAAGGGCGGCGACGGCCAGCGGACGGGTCGAAAGGTTCAGCTTCTGCATGCGGAGTGCTCCTGCTTTTGTTCTGCTCGGGGGCGATATGACGCGCGCAGAAAGCGTAAAACTTTCCCCTTTTCATACGCGCGTTTAACATTCTGGCTGCGAACTCTGGACGACTTGACGCCCTGTTTGCAAGTGCGAATGCAACAAAGATGAAACGGTTACCACTTACAGGCCTCCCACCGGCACCGGCTTTTGGTAGGGTAAGCGGACGAGCCGCCACGCGAGACCTGCCGTCATGCACTGCTTCGTCTACGCCAGTCAGCGCAAACCCGACACCTATGTCTGGCTCACCCGCCGCGAGGGCTTCGATGTCCTCCCCGAGCCGCTCGTCCTCCTGCTGGGTGAACTTCGCCTCGTGCTCGAGGTGGAACTCACTCCGGAGCGCCGTTTGCCACACGAAGATTCTGAGCGCGTGCTGGCGAACCTCGCCGCGCAGGGCTGGCACATGCAGACGCCGCCCAACGAAACACTCAGCGTCTGCAACCAGCCGAACCACAATCGCGAGATCGACCCGGACCAGTTCGTCGTCCGAGCCTGACAAGGCACCCGCCGTGCATGGGTAAGACGTGCAGCCCGGGTTAACGCGACGTTACCGCGTGGGCGGTTTCCGCTCCGTATACTCCTGCGCATGGCCAATCCCAAACGTCGTCGCCCGCCGCTGATCAAGGCGCTGCCCTGGTTCCTTCCCGCCCTTGCCGCCGTCGCTTGCGCGGGGCTCACCGCGTCCCCGCTCGCGCTGATCCCCTTGCTGCTGGCGAACGCACTGGCGATGAGCGCGGTCTGCCATGCCATCGGCTTCGATCCCGAGCCGAGCTACCTGCGCACGGTCTTGCGACGCGGCTCGGCCTACGTGGTCATGTTCACCGCCTACACCTTCGTCGTGTTCGTGCTCGTCGCCTGGCCACTGCTCAAGCTGACCCAGGCACCGAGCCTGGGTGCGGCCCTGCTTCTCGCCGGCACGCTGGTGGTCGCCTTGACGGTGCTCTGGCGGGTCTGGCCCGCGTTCGGACTGGTGTTCCTGTGGGACGACGCCTATCCCGCGCAGGGTGGCGACGGCTCCTGGATCTTCACCGCCATGGCCCGCTCGGTCAGCTTCGGCCGCCACCTCTCGGCGGAAGACCGCTTCTTCTCGCACTTCCTTCCAGCCGCCCTGGGCCTGCTGGTGCTCGCCTTCAGCGCCGTGGCGTTGTCGGGGCTTTACGGGGTGCTGCCGGCGGAGATGCGCCTCGCCGCGCTCGGCATCTATGCCATCGTGCTCTTGCCGCTGGGCTGCATGGTCATCGCCAACCGAACGCTGCGCGCCCTGCTATGCGATCGCCGTGGCCATATCCGCACGGTGCGCGCCGAGCCACGACGCGGCGCGGAAGCACCCGTCGCGGCCGTCGCGCCGGCTCCCATTCCCGTGCTCAGCGATGAAGAAAACCAGCCCGGCGTGCGCGACCGCGCCCTCTTGGTAGCGACGCGCGAAGGGGACATCGCCCGTGCGGTGGCTCTGGTGGAAGCCGGCGCCGATCCCGATACCGCCGCGGAACCCGGCGACCGCGACCAGCGGCCCGTGCTGACCCTGGCCGCTCTATCGCCGGACATCCGCCTGCTTCGCGCCCTGATCGCGAAGGGCGCCCAGGTCGATCGCGTCCGCAACGGCATGACCGCGTTGCTCGCCGCCAGCCGTGACAGCTGGCACGGCCGGCCGGAAGCGGTACTCACGCTACTGACGAACGGCGCCAACGCGGCGGGCACGGACGCGGAAGGCAACACGCCGCTGCATGGCGCCGTGCTCAGCGCCGAGCCGACGGTCGCCGCCATGCTGCTCGACGCCGGTGCTCCGGTCGATGCCGTGAACGCCGCCGGCGACACGCCGCTGGCCCTGGCCTGCCGTGCCGCGAACTGGGCACTCGTCCGCTTCCTGCTGGAGCATGGCGCCAAACCGGCACCCGTGGGCGGCGAGCCGGCCCTCGTGGCGGCCGCGGGAATCGCCGACGACGACAGCGAAGGCGTCCGCGTCCTGCTCCGGCACAAGGCACCGGTGAACGCGGCGAACGCGCACGGACGCACCGCGTTGATCGCCGCCGCCGCGGAGGGCCACGAGCAGATCGCCCGCGCGCTGCTGCAAGCCAACGCCAATCCGAACCTCGCCGACAGGCACGGCACGACGGCATTGATGGAAGCCGCCCGCGCGGGCGCGCATGGCATCGTGCAGCTGCTCGCTGAAGCCCATGCCGATGCGGCGCCACGCGATGGCCACGGGCGCGACGCGCTGACCCTCGCCTGCCAGTCGCCGCGAGCCCAGGCCGCCACCGTGCGCGCCCTGCTCGCGCTCGGTGCGCAACCAAAGGAAGCCGGGGCCGACGGCCGCAGCGCGCTGGACCACGCCGCCGCCACCGGCCGCTGGGACTTCGTCGCCCTGCTCGATCCCGAGACCCCGTTGCCGACATCGCTCAGCGAATCGGTGGTACCGGAAGCCGGCGCGGACTCGCCGATGCATCTGTACGATGCGCTACGTTTCGGTCACTGGGCGGTGGCTTCCACCTTCGCGACGAAAGTGCGCGAATGGCCCATGCATGAACTTGCCACGCTGTACGTCGACCTGGCCGGCGCCGGTTTCGACGCCGCGCGCGCCTGGCTGCTCGACCACGGCCTTGCCGCCGAGGCACGGCTCGCCACGGCCACCGACGAAGAAGGCACCTTGGGCCGCCGGTTGTTCGACGCCTTGCTGCCGCAGCTACCTCATTCAGCCGATGCGCTGCTCCAGCTCATGCGCGCGGGCGCATCGCCCGCTGGCGCGGGATTGCTCGGCCAGGCCGTATGCCGGCTGGAAGGCGCCGACGAGCGGCTGACCCTGGCCATGCTCGATGCCGGCGCGGATCCGTTCGGCGCCGATGCGCGCGGTCGCACGCCCGTGCACATGGCTGCCGCCACGGGCCGCGTCGCCCTCCTCGGCGCCTTGCTGGCACGTGGGATGGATCCCAATGTGCGCGACGCCGGCGGCCGCACGCCGCTGCACGCCGCGCTCGAACAGGGCGGTGACAGCTTGCCGCTGGTTCGCCTCCTGGTCGCCCACGGTGCCGATCCCGAAGCCGCCGACGTCAACGGCGAAACGCCCTATGGCCTGGGCATCGGCCACGGCGACGTCGAACGCTGGTTGAACTGGCCGGCCTGGCAGCTGCCGCGCCGGGCGTTGCGTGCGGACGATTTGCCGGCTGCCGCGGCTGCCGGCGATACGCAGGCGGTCGATCGCCTGCTCGAACTGGGATTCCCCGTGGACACGCGCGACAGCCATGGCGCGAGCGCCCTGCTACGCGCCGCCGGTGCCGGCCAGCGCGAGGTCGTCGAGCACCTGCTCGCCGCCGGTGCCGATCCCACGGCGGCCGCGGCATCCGGCGTGACACCGCTTGCCGCCGCGGTGAATGCCCGGCGCGAGGCGGTGGTGGAGTTGTTGCTCGCGCGTGGCGTGGCGGTCGACCAGCGCCTGCCAGGCAATGCCACGGTGCTGATGATCGCGGCCACGCTCGGTTATCCGGAGATCGCGGACATGCTCCTCGCCGCCGGCGCCGACGCCACCGCCGAGGACGCCCACGGCCATACGGCCCTGCATGCCGCCGCCCAGTACTGCTTCGGCGGCAGCGACAGCCTGCGCGCGCGCCGCTTGCTGGACACGGTGATCGGCAAGGGCGCCGACGTGAACAAAGCCGACAAGGATGGGGTGACGCCGTTGCTCATGCTGCTCGGCGCACATATGCGTCCCGGCGTCGCTACCGACGCGACGCACCTGGGCGCGCTCGTGCCTGTCCTGCTCGATGCCGGCGCCCGGATCGAGCATGCCGATCACCGGGGCGTCAGTGCGCTCCATGCCTGCGCCATGCATGCCCTGCTCCCACCCGCACGCTTGCTGCTGCACCGTGGTGCCAGCCGTAACGCCGCGGACGCCTTCGGCCGCACCGCGGCCGACGTCGCACGGCACCTTGGCTACGTCGATATCGCGCACGAACTCGGCGGGCGCACGGGAGCCATTCCGAGCGTACGGCAGACGCTGCGGCAGCCCGCGCAGCCGGACTGACTACTTTTCTTCTTCGCGGACCCGCTCTTCCACGGCGTCCGCCTCGAACAACTGCTGCAGATCGTGCAGTGCTTCCTTCGTGGTCTGCACCAGCGCGGTCTCGTCGTCGTACACGAGGTACTGCGCACGCAATACCTGGTCGTCGTGCTTGCGGAACCGGGCGATCCGGCTTTCGACGACATCCGGGGCCATATCCAGCGACTCGAGCACGTGACGCGTCATTTCCAGGCTCGAATAGAACGTCTCGCGCACGGGGTCCTCGACACCGATGTCCATCAGCCGGAACGCATGCTGGCGGTTGCGCGCGCGCGCCACGATCTTCAGGTGGGGATACTGCCGGCGCACGAGGCGCGCCGTGCGCAGGTTGGCCTCGGGGTCGTCGGTGGCTATGACGAAGACCTCGGCCTTGTCGGCCTGGGCCGCGCGCAGCATTTCCGGGCGGCCGGGATCGCCGAAGAACAGCGAGGTGCCGCCGAAGCGGCGCGAGGTTTCCACCTGTTCCACCGAGCTTTCCAGCGCGACGAACTGGATGCCCTGCGCGCGCAGGACACGGGCGACGATCTGGCCCATGCGGCCGAAGCCGGCGATGATCACGCGGGGCGTGTCCGCTTCGATGGCGTCGAACTCGCGGTCCGGCTTGCGTACCCGGTCGTGCACCAGGCGCGACGCGGCGAGCACGAGCAGCGGGGTCAGGGCCATCGACAACGAGATGGCCATCACCATCAGGCCGCGCTGGTTGCCATCGATGAGGCGGTTCTGCTGGGCGAGATTGAGGATGACGAACGCGAATTCACCGCCACAGGCGAGCACCGCCGCCAGGCGGACCGAATCCGCCGTGGTCAGGGCGCCCACGAGCTTTCCCAGCGGCATGATCAGGATGGCCTTCACGGCCAGTAGCAAGGCCACCATGCCGAGCACCAGCAACGGCTTCGCCACCAGCATGCCGAGATCGACCGACATACCCACGCTGACGAAGAAGAGGCCCAGCAGCAGCCCCTTGAACGGCTCGATGTTCGATTCGAGTTCGTGCCGGTACTCCGAGTCGGCCAGCAGCAAGCCGGCGAGGAAGGCACCCAGCGTGGTCGATATGCCGGCCAGTTCCATCAGCCACGCCGTGCCCATCACCACGAGCAAGGCCGTGGCCGTGAACACCTCGGTGCTCTTCGCCCTGGCGACGAAGCGGAACACGTGACGCAACAGCAGGCGGCCGCCGATGATCACGGCGACGATCGTTCCGACGACGCGGATGACACTCATGATGTCCGGCGCATGGGCGTCGTGGGCGATCGTGCCTCCGAGCAGGGGCACGGCGGCGATCAGCGGAATGGCGGCGAGGTCCTGGAACAGGAGGATGGCGAAGGCCTGCCGGCCATAGACCGTGCCGGCTTCCTTGCGCTCGGCCAGGATCTGCAGACCGAACGCCGTGGAGGACAAGGCGAGGCTGCCGCCGACGATCACGGAGGCCTTCCACGTCAGGCCGAACAGGAAATAGCCGATGGCGCCGATCGCGAGGGCGCAGGTAAGCACTTGCAGGCTGCCGCTGCCGAACACGGCCCGCCGCATCACCCACAGGCGCGACGGCGAGAGTTCCAGGCCGATGACGAACAGCATCAGCACGACGCCGAAGTCGGAAATCGTGGAGACGCCTTCGGTATCGCTGACCAGGCCCAGCACCGACGGGCCGATGACCACGCCGGCGAGCAGGTAGCCCAGTACCGCGCCGAGGCGGAAGCGCTTGGTCAACGGGACGGCGATCACCGTCGCCAGCAGGAAGACGACCGCCGTCTCGAGAAAGTGATGCCCATCCATCCTGCGACTCCCGGAGTATCGCGTTGGATTATGTCACGGGGACATGGGTGGGTTTTGCATGAAATCCTTTTCTTGCTCAGGCCTTCAGCCAGCGCGCGACATCGATCGCGAAGTAAGTGAGGATGGCATCCGCTCCGGCGCGCTTCATCGCCAGCAGCGATTCCATGACCACGGCTTTCTCGTCCAGCCAGCCGTTCTGCGCGGCCGCCTTGATCATCGCGTACTCCCCACTGACCTGATAGACGAAGGTCGGCGCGCCGAAGGTGTCCTTCACCCGGCGAACGATGTCCAGGTAAGGCAGGCCCGGCTTCACCATGACGGCGTCGGCGCCTTCGGCGAGGTCGAGCTCCACTTCACGCAGGGCCTCGTCGCTGTTGCCGACGTCCATCTGGTAGGTGTGCTTGTCGCCCTTGCCGAGGTTGGCCGCGGAACCCACGGCATCGCGGAACGGGCCATAGAAGCTGGACGCGTACTTCGCCGAATAGGCGAGGATGCGCGTATGGATGTACCCGGCGTCTTCCAGCGCCTCGCGGATGGCGCCGATACGGCCGTCCATCATGTCGGAAGGTGCGACGAAATCCATGCCTGCCTCGGCCTGGGCCAGCGACATCTTGATGAGTGCCTCGACGGTCGGCTCGTTCATCACATAGCCGTTTCCGTCGATCAGGCCATCCTGGCCGTGCGTGGTGTAGGGATCGAGCGCGACGTCGCCGATCAGGCCCAGCTCGGGGAAGCGCCGCTTCAACTCACGCGTCGCTCGCTGGAACAGCCCCTCCGGATTCCATGCCTCGCGCGCATCCTCCGTCTTCACCGATCCGTCCACGGAGGGAAACAGGGCCAGCGCGGGGATGCCGAGGGCGACGCATTCCGCGGCGAGCTTCACCAGTTCGTCGATCGAAAGGCGGTCCACGCCCGGCATCGACGGCACCGGCTGGCGGATGCCTTCGCCGTCCACGACGAAGGCGACCATGATCAGGTCGGACACGGTGAGCACGTTCTCGCGCATCAGGGCGCGGGAGAAAGCGTCGCGGCGCATGCGGCGCATGCGGACTGCGGGGAAGGTCATGGGAGGTGCCCATACGTTGACGATCCGCCCATTTTACTCCCTGGCGCCCCGCCACCGGCGGGCAAAGCGTCGCAGGGGCGGGGACAGCTTATGCGGCGTCGATCCGCAGGCCGCCATGGCGCCGCAGAGGGATGCCGTAGACATCGGAAAGCAGGTCGATATCGAGCGCGTTCTCCGGCGTCCCTTGCCGCAGCACCCTCCCATCCGCCAGCACGGCCACCTCGTCCGCATAGCGCGCCGCGAGGTTCAGGTCGTGCAATACGGCGACCACGCCAAAGCCTTCCGCGGCGAGATCCCGCGCGCGACGCAGGATGAAATGCTGATGGGCCATGTCCAGGCCGGCCTCCGGCTCATCGAGCAGCAGCCATGCGCCCTCGTCCGTGGCGCCCCATACCTGGGCGAGCACCCGTGCCAGTTGCACGCGCTGCTGCTCCCCACCCGAGAGATCGGTATAGCGCCGGCCACGGAGGTTCCCCACATGCGCCGCGCGCAAGGCGGTGTCGACGATGCGTGCGTCGCGCGCGGCATCGGGCGAATGCGGACTTCGACCGAGCGCCACGACCTCTTCCACCGTAAAGCCGAACTCCAGGACGACCCGCTGGGAGAGCATGGCGCGGCGACGCGCGAGCTCGCGTGGCGGCCAGGTAGACACAGGGCGCCCGTCGAGCGTCACCCGGCCGGCATCGGGAACGATCCGGCCCGACAACGCGGCGAGCAGGGTGCTCTTGCCGGCACCATTGGGGCCGACCAGCACGAGCAGGCGACCGGGACGGGCGGTCAGCGACACATCGCGAAGAACCGGTTTGCCGCCGCGCGCGACACCGATGGCGCAGGCGACGAGACGACCGCCGCTCATCGGATGCCCTCGCCGACCCGGTGGCTCAGCAGCAACCACAGGAAGAACGGCCCGCCCACCAGGGCCGTGAGCACGCCGATGGGAAGCTCGCCTGGCGCAACGACCGTGCGTGCCAGCGCATCCGCCGCCACCAGCAGTATCGCGCCGCCCAACGCGGAAGCCGGCAACAGGAAACGATGATCCGGACCGAAACCCATGCGCAGGAGGTGCGGCACCAGCAGGCCGACGAAGCCGATCACGCCGGTGAACGCGACCGCGGCCCCCACGCCCAAGGCGACCAGGCCCACCAGCGACAGTTGCAGGCGTTCGGGGCGGAAACCCAGCAGGGCGGCTTCACCCTCCCCCAGCAGGAGTGCATTGAGCGCGGACGCGGCCCGTGGAAGGCACAGCATGGGCAACACGATCCACGGCGCCGCCGTGGCAAGCCTCGTCCAGGTGGCGCCACCGAGGCTGCCCAGCGACCAGAACGTCAGGTCGCGCAATTGGTTCTCGTTGGCCAGGTAGGTCAGCAAGCCCACGCCGGCCATCGCGATCGCATTGATGGCGACGCCGGCCAGGAGCAGGTTGGCGGTCCCCGGCCGCCGGCGGCCGAGCAGGTACACCAGCGATGTCGCCGCCAGGCCGCCGGTAAAGGCGCATCCCGCGACCAGCGGCGAACCCGACTGGCCGCCCAGGACGATCGCCCCGACCGCACCCAGCGCGGCGCCCGCGGAGACACCGATCAGGCCTGGATCGGCCAATGGATTGCGGAACAGGCCCTGCATCGTCGCCCCGCCGCTGGACAGCGCCGCGCCGACCAGCACGCCGAGCAACACGCGCGGCAAGCGCAACATGAGCACGACGTTGTCGTCCCCCTCCGCCGTGGCGCCCACCATCCATCGCGCCAACGCCCCGCCGATGTCGCCCGTTGGGATCGCGATGGCGCCGCGAGTGAGGCTCCATGTCGCCGCGGCGAAAAGCAGGCAACACAGCGCCGCCATCGCGACACCACGGCGCGTGCGGACACGCGGCAACACGAGGCTCACCGCGTTCATGGCGCCGGCACGGCCCAGCGCGCCTGCAAGTCCAGCGCGGCGTCCGGCGTACGGGGCCCGAAGCCGAGCAGGGCCTGTCCTTCGACGAAATAGATGCGCCTGGCCCGTCCTGCGGGAGTGTCCGCCACACCGGGTAATGCAAGCACCCCGGCGATGCCACCCACCGCGTCCTCTCGCTCCCTCATCAGGACGATGGCGTCGGGCTTCATCGCGACCAGCGCTTCCGGCGAAACCGCCTTGTAGCCCTCGATACCGTCCGCCACGTTCGTGCCGCCCGCCAGCGCGATCGCGCGATCCGCCGCGGTCCCTCGTCCCGCCGCCATCGGGCTGCCCTGCCCCGTCGACATCAGGAAGACCGCGCGCGGATGCGCCGGCATCGCCGCCACCGCGCGAGCGAGCGTGGCGAAGCCCGTATCCACCCGGGCGGCGAGCGCGGATGCCTCCTTCTCGTGCGCCGTGAGCCGTCCTATGCGGCGGATCTTTTCGCCGATGTCGCGTGCCGTCGTGGCGACCGGCAAGACCTCGATGCGCACGCCGGCGTCGCGCAGCTGTGACATCGCCGATGCCGGCCCCGCGTCGTGGGTCGCCAGCACGAGGCCAGGCCGCAACGCCAGTACGCCTTCCGCGCTCAATTGGCGAACGTAGCCTACGTTGGGCAGCCTGGTCGCCTCTGCGGGCCATGTGCTCGTCGCGTCCACCCCGGCCAGCTGGTCCTGCGCGTGGATCGCGTAGATCGTCTCGGTGACATCGCCACCGAGCGAAACGATGCGCGATGCGGCCATGACGCCTGACGACACCAGCAACGCCCAGACCAACGCGAGCACATGCCCCAGGCGCCATACGTTGCGCGCGTTCATGCGTCCGCTCCAGCCTTCGCCAGCAACGCCCGCCAGTCATCGCGCTCGGGCAGGCCCGGCTTGCGCTTGCCGAACACCTGCACGATCTGCGTCCCATCGGCCGCGTACACTTCCAAGGACGTGACGAAGCCCTCGGGTACCGGCTTGCGCACGATCCAGGTTTCCGCGATCGCATCGCTGCGAAGATGCAGGTTGAAACCATCGTCCAGCACGTTGAGCCAGGGCCCCGCCATCTTCACGTCGTGCACCGGCCCGGTGTGGATCTGGACCACGCCGGGGGAACCGACGAAGATCATCAGTGGTTCTCCTCCGATGGCCGCGGCTTCCAGTAGACGGCGTACCGCCGCCTCGTCGGTCCGGGTGGCGAATGCATCGCCGACCAGGCGCAAGGCCTGGGTCCGCGTGACCTCATGCTTCTTCAACATGGCGAAGAAATCGTGCGGATCGCGCAGCGCGCGCCAGTGATCGCGTAGCGAATCCACGTCCACCGCGTGATCCGGCTGCATGACGGGCAAGGGATCGTCCACCGCCACGCAATCGATCAACGGCGACTGCACGGCGGCGGTATGGCGATGCACGAGCGAGCGCCACGCAGGTCGGTCGCTCTGCTCCGTCAGGTATACCTTGTGCACCGCCTGCCCATCACCGTCGAAGAACTGCAGGCTTTCCAGTTCGCGCCCATGCGACGAATCGCGGACGGCGAATCCATAGCGCCAATGACGGAGGAACAGCCGGAGATCGATGTCTTCATCGAGCACGATGCCCATCGTGCCGCCGATGTCGACATGGTCGTAGCGGCCTTTTTTCTCGTGCACGCAGTACTCGTTGCGGGTCAATGCCATGACCCGGCCGAGTGTGGGTAATTCACGGATCAGTCGTGGCCAGTCGCCCTCCAGGCGCGTGACGCCTTCGCCGACCCGGCCGGCGATGAGTTCGCCTTCGCTCACGCCGAGCCGGCGCGCGGCATCGCGGGCGCGTAGCCCCGGCTCGGCTTGGCGCAGGCGGTGCCAATCGCCGATCATCGCGGGGATGTCCGGATGGGGGGACACGGAGGTCTCGATATCTCGCATGGACGTTTCCTCAGAAGGTGTAGCGGGCGGACACCGCGACGGCGCGGCCGGGCATGGTCAATCGATCGATCTGCGCGTTGCGCACCTGCGCATCGTCGACGCCGCCGCCATCGGTACTGCCCACGTTGGCCAGCACCCCTCCATGCAGCGATCCCCAGTCCCAGTACTTGCGGTCGGTGAGGTTGGTGAATCCGGCGCTGAATTCCAGGGCCTTGGTCGGCTTCCAGTGCGCATACAGGTCCAGCGTGGCGTAGCCCGGTGCCTGGAAAGCGGTGGAGCTGTCGAGGCGCGACTTGCGCCGCACGCCCTTGCCGATCAGTTCGACGCCCCAGCTCCTGGCGTTGTACGAAACGCCGAGCACGGCGGTGAGCGGGTCCACGCTGTTGAGCGGCGACCAACCGGAGGCACCGTAGACTTGCTTGTCGCCCTTGGCCGCGGCCAGGTTGCCTTCGATGCGCCAGCCTTGCAGCGCATCGCTCAAGGCACCCAGGGTCAACCCGGCGGAGGCCTCGACGCCCTTGATCGTCGCCTTGGGAAAGTTCACCGCCTGCATCACGATGAGCAGGTTCTGGTCGAGTGCCCATTGCGGCCACTGGCCACGATCGAGGGTGTAACCACCGAAGATGAAATCGCGGTACCGGTTGTAATAGGCGCTGGCGCTGAAGTATCCGAGTTCCCCGTTGCCACGCACGCCGATCTCGACGCCCTTGCTCGTTTCCGGCTTGAGCGAAGGATTGGGCACGATGCCGTACAGCCGCGGCGTCCCCCACGCCACCGCCAGTTCGTTGTACAACGGCGGGCGAAAGCCCTGCGCGTATTGCGCGTAGACCTCGATGGCGTCATTCATCGCATAGGTCACGCCGAGCTTCGGCGAAAACCGGTTGCTGCGCACCTCGCCCAGGCCACCCTGCACGAACGAGCCGTCGAAATACGGGTCGTCGCGATCCGGCTTGAACGTATAGCGATCCCAACGCACGCCGGGAACGATGCGCAAGCGGCCATCGAGGAAGACGATCTCGTCCTGTGCGAAGACGGCGTAGCGGTCGGTGTCGTTGGGCGGGAAGAAACGCAGCGGATAGCTCTCGGGCATGTACGGTGCGCTGCTGGAGACGATGCCCGTGCGCACGTCCCGGCCTTCACCACCAAGCTGGCCTGTCGGCGTGGTACGCGTCGCTTCGACGCCGTAGGCGATACGCTGCTGGACGTCACCGTCCACCGTCTTGTACAGGGTCAGCTTGCCGCCGAAGAGGCGTTCGTCCAGGTCACTCAGGTAGAGACGATCATAGGTCGCACCCCGCGACGGCACATCGGCCCGCGTGCGCGTGGTCGATTCGGTCTCGGACTTCTGCCACCAGGCATCCCATTCCAGGCGATCGGCGATTCCCAGGTCGATGTTCGCATAGCGCTGTCCGACCGAGAGGCGCGCCCGCGTGGCGCGGTCTTGCGCGGTATCGCTCGACAGCCGCGTGGTGCCGGCCTGGCCGAGAGCACTCAGGACGTTGGTGTTCACGTCGTTGCGATACAGGTCGGCGGTCACGCGATCTTCCCGCCCCGATGGCGCGACATGAACGTACTTCGCCAATACGCTGGTCGTATCCTGGGTAAGCGGATCGGGCCGTGTGCGCAGGTAATCGGCACTGTCGATGCCGCCCTTGTTGTCCGGTTCGTGGGCTTCACGGTGATCGGCCACGAACACGATGCCGTTCGTGGGCGTGCCGCCCGCGAGGGTCAAGGAGGTACCGAATGAACGATCGGCGCTTCCATAGCGTTCCTTCACGGACACGTAGACATCCCTGCCGTCGCGCAGGTAATCGGCGGGATCCTTCGTGACGTAGCGCACCGTGCCACCCAGGGCATCGGAAGGGTCGAGCGCCGAGGCGGGTCCCCTGACGATCTCCACGCTTTTCAACGTGTCCGGGTCCACGAAGCTGCGGCCGGCGCGCATGCCCGTCGTGGAGAAACCGAATGAACTCGAAGCGGCCACGCCGTCGGTGAGGATGGCGACGCGATTTCCGTCGAGGCCACGGATGTTGAAGCTGTCCAGCCCCCAGCGTCCCGCGGTACCCACGGCCGATACGCCCGGCTCGTACTTCACCAGGTCGCGTATGTCGACGACGAGGTGCCTGTCCATCTTCTGACGGTCGATCACCGACACTGTCGCCGGCACGTCGAAACGAAACGCCGAGCCGATCGCCGTGACGGTGATGCGTGGCAGGTCGTCGGCGCCGTCGCGCACGGGAGCGTCCGCGGCGTGAGCGCCGGCGACGCAAAGGAATACCGCGCCAATCGGCGCGGCGAGGGCATTCTTTCGCAGCACGTGATGCTTCCTTCGCAGATGTCGTGCCTGGCGGCACAAATCGGGAGCTTGCGAAGGAGGTCGTGTGCCTCCGGCTGGCGGCCGGGTCAGCGCATCTTAATAAGAATGGTTCTTATTCACAATAGCCCGTGCGACGGCACTCACACGTCGATACGCGCGGTGCTCTCCGGGTCAAAGAAGTGCAACCGCTCGGCCTGGAATCCCAGGGCCACGTCGTTGCCCGGCTGGATCGTCGTGTGAGGCGGCACGCGCGCGACGAGTTCGTCATCGCCGTGGCGCATGTTGAGGAACACCTCGTTGCCGACCGGCTCGACGACATCCACGTGCGCATGCAGGCGTTCCGCGATTCCCGGGTGGTCCGCCACCGTCAACAGGTCTTCGGGCCGTACGCCCACGATCACCGGTTTGTCGAGATGCGTGGCCAGCAGCGGCGAATCGGTGCCCAGTTCGAACGAGCCACCCTTCATTTCCAGGCGCAGGCCATCGGCGCGGCGCAGCGTGCCGTGGAAGAGATTCATGGCGGGACTGCCGAGGAAACCGGCGACGAACAGGTTCGCCGGCTTGTTGTAGAGGTTCATCGGCGTGTCGAGCTGCTGGATGACGCCCCCGTTCAGCACCACGATGCGCTGGCCGAGCGTCATCGCCTCGATCTGGTCATGGGTGACGTAGACCATCGTCGCGCCGAGGCGCCGGTGGATACGCGCGATCTCCACGCGGGTGGACAGGCGCAGCTTGGCGTCGAGGTTCGACAGCGGCTCGTCGAGCAGGAATACCGCGGGATCGCGAACCAGCGCGCGACCCAGCGCCACCCGCTGCCGCTGGCCTCCCGAGAGGGCCGCGGGACGATGCTCCAGGCGTTCGTCGAGCCCGAGCATGGCGGATGCGTCGGTCACGCGACGGTCGATCTCCTCCTTCGGCGCACCCCGCAGGCGCAAGCCAAAGCCGAGGTTCTCGCGCACCGTCATGTGCGGATACAGCGCATAGTTCTGGAAGACCATCGCGATGTCGCGATCCTTCGGCGGGACGTCGTTCACCACGCGGTCGCCGATCGTCATGGTTCCCCCGGAGATCGATTCCAGGCCGGCGATCATTCGCAGCAGGGTCGTCTTGCCGCAACCGGACGGCCCGACGAGTACCAGCAATTCGCCATCGGCGATGTCGAAGCTCGCCTCCTTCAGCGCCACGTGCCCGTTCGGATATACCTTGCGCACCTTGTCGAGGCGAACCGCTGCCATCACTTACTCTCCCGTTGGGTTCCGGTCTGTCAGGCGATGCCTGACATTGATCCGGACAATGCGGTATTCTGCCGACGTAATCGTTTACATCAAAGTGTCGGTTTCCACCGTCGCGTGTCGGAATTCCCGGGCCTCGTGAAGAGCCGCAGGACAAGCCCTCACTAGACGCCAGCCCCCGCGCGAGGCACCCTTGCGTGCTTCCGTGACACGACAGGTTTTACAACATGGCCAACGTTAGCGCCCCGGCGCCGACCCTGCTCGCCGACCTCGGCGGCACCAACGTGCGCTTCGGTATCGCGCATCCGGATGAAGATCAACCACTTATCCAGGAAAGCATCCGGCGTTACCACGTGAAGGACTACGCCTCCCTGGGCGACGCGGCCAAGCAGTACTTCAAGGAAACCGGCCACGAGGCGCAACGCGCCATCATCGCCGCCGCCGGCCGTATCGATAACGGCGAGACGGTGAAGGTCACCAACAATCCCTGGGCCATTTCAGCGAAGAACCTCACCAAGGAGCTGGACCTGGAATGGGTCCACCTGGTGAACGACTTCGCCGCCCAGTCGATGGCGGTGATGTTGATGACCGACAAGGAAGACGCCAGCGGCCACCGCGACCTGGTCCAGGTAGGCAAGTCGGCCATTCCGAAGATCGGCAGCAAGGAAGAGCAGACCTTCGTCGTCGTCGGCCCCGGTACCGGCCTGGGCGTCGGTGGCCTGCTGATCCGTGGCGACAAGGTGAGCGTGCTGCAGACCGAAGGCGGCCACGCCGGCTTCGCCGCGCACAGCGCGGAAGACATCGAGATCCTGAAGGTGCTCAACCTTCGCTATGGCCGCGTCTCCAACGAGCGCTTGATCAGCGGCGCCGGCCTCGTGAACCTCTACACCGCCATCTGCGAGATCTCCGGCCAGAAGCCGGATGAAACCATCACGCCGGAAGAAATCACCCGTCGCGCCACGGACGAAAGCTGCGTGATGTGCGGACGTGCCGTGGAGACCTTCGCGGGCATCTTCGGCAGCGTCGCCGGCGACCTCGTGCTCACGCTGGGCGCATGGGACGGCGTGTACCTCACCGGCGGCATGACCCCGATCCTCCTGCCGTGGATCCAGAAGGGCAATTTCCGCGAGCGCTTCGAGGCCAAGGGCCGTTTCCGCGACACCATGGAAACCGTACCGACCCAGGCGATCATGAATCCGGAGCCGGGCCTGATCGGTGGCACCGCACTGGCTATCGTCGAGGCTGGCGGCACGCCGCTGCGTCGTTGAGCTAGTCGCCTTCCCCTCGGGGAAAGAAAGCTGTGTGGGAGGCTCTTGTGGGAGCCGACCTTGTCGGCGATGGGTGCTTGCCTCGACCTGGCCCGCTGCCGCGGGATCGCCGACAAGGTCGGCTCCCACCATGGTCGGCTCTCACGAATGAATCAGGCGGACGGCGCCAGCAGCGCGTCCAGGTCGCTTTCGTCGAAGCTGAGGCGTTCGCGACTGCCGCCGCCCTCGAGCACGGCATCGGCCAGTTCGGCCTTGCGCGCCTTCAACTCTTCGATGCGCTCTTCCACCGTGCCGGCCGTGATCAACCGGTACACGAAGACGGGCTTGTCCTGGCCGATGCGGTGCGCGCGGTCGCTCGCCTGCGCCTCGGCCGCGGGATTCCACCAGGGATCGTAGTGGATGACCGTGTCGGCGCTGGTCAGGTTGAGGCCGACACCGCCCGCCTTCAACGAAAGCAGGAACAGGGGCACTTCACCGTTCTGGAAACGCTGCACGGGTTCGGCGCGGTCGCGCGTTTCGCCGGTGAGCGTGACGTAGCTGATCCGACGGCGATCGAGTTCGCCGGCGATCAACTTGAGCATCTCGGTGAACTGACTGAATAGCAGCACGCGGCGGCCTTCCGCGAGCAGCGCCGGAAGCATGTCCATCAGGAGTTCGAACTTCGCCGAGTCGCGCACGCCGCGCGCGGCTTCCAGTTTCACCAATCGCGGATCGCAACATACCTGGCGCAACTTGAGCAGGGCATCGAGCACGACGATGCCGCTGTGCGCGATGCCACGTTGCGCTATCACCTCGCGCAGTTCTTCCGCGAGGGAGAGGCGCAGGCTTTCGTAGAGATCGCGCTGTTTCGGTTCCATCACCACGCGGCGAGTGATCTCGGTCTTGGCCGGCAATTCGGATGCGACCTGCGCCTTCGTGCGGCGCAGGATGAACGGTGCGATGCGGCGATTGAGCCGCTCCTGGCATTCGATGTCCTGGTGCTTCTCGATCGGCAGGCGATAGTGCCGGCGGAAGGCGCCTTCGTCGCCCAGCAGCCCCGGCACGGCGAGATCCACCTGCGACCACAATTCACCCAGGTGGTTTTCCAGCGGCGTGCCCGTGAGGCACAGGCAACGGGGCACCTTGAGTGTCAGCAACGCGCGTCGCGCCTGCGTGCGTGGATTCTTCACCTGCTGGGCCTCGTCGAGCACGACGAGCGAGAACGCCTGCTTCTTCAGCGTCTCGACGTCGCGCGGCAGCAGCGCATACGTGGTGAGGATCACGTCATGCTCGGCGATGCGCGTGAAGGTCTCGGCGCGTTGAGGACCATGCAAGGCCAGGAGCGTGAGTTCCGGCGCGAAACGCGCGACCTCGGATATCCAGTTGGGAACGAGGCTGGTCGGCACGACCACCAGGGCGGGCGAGGCGAGCCCTCCGCTTTCCTTGAGCGCCAGCAGGTGGGTGATCAACTGCAAGGTCTTGCCCAGGCCCATGTCGTCGGCGAGCACGCCACCCGTACCGGCTTCGGCGAGCGCGTTCATCCAGCGCAGGCCGTCGCGTTGATAAGGACGAAGCTCGGCGCGCAGGCTGGCCGGCACGATGTCGCTGGCGCGTTCGGCCGCCTCGCGCAGGCGCTTGGTGAAGCCACGCAGGCGTTCGGGCGCCTCGAACGAGCCTCCGCTGGGCAGTGCTTGCGCGAGTTCCTCGAGGCGGCCCGCCTGCACGCGCGGCAAATGCAGTTGCTGGCGCGGCTTCTCGAGATATTCGGCAAGCGGGGCGAGCAGGCCGCGCAATTCCTTCAGGCGAACCGGCACGCGGCGGCGCTCGTCCACCGGCGCGTACCAGACCGAATCCTCTGCTTCGCCCGGTGATGGACTCAGACTGAGCTGATGCTCGGCCAGGGCTTGCGCCACGGCGGGCAACAGGTTCACCCGCTTCCCTTCGATCTCGATGCCGATCTCGAGGTCGAAGGCCCGGTCGGCGTCGTCCTCGTGCGCCTGGCCATACCAGCGCACGGGTCCTTCGAGCACTTCGAACGGGAAGCTCGGGGCGTACTCGAGGACAAAACCATCGGCTTCGAGCTTGGGCCGCAACGCCAGCCAGCGAGCGGGCGTGTTCACTTCCAGCGCACCGGCGTATCCCTTGCCCGGGAAGAGCCAGGCGTCTTCCGGCAAGGTATCGGCCATGTCCCAGGGCAATCCCTCGGTATCCACCGCCGGATTGAGGCCGGCGTTCTCGAGGTTTTCCATGGAGGCCAGCTCTTCCGCGCGACGGCGGCTGATTTCCAGCAGGGTGCCGTTGCGCACGCGCCGGACCAGCGGCTCGCCGCCCCGCCCCGGCAGACGCTCGCCCGCATAGTCGAAGGCGAGCCGTCCGTAGGCCAGCGGCGGCGTACCGGCAGCCAGTCGCGCGTGGCGCGTCAAGGCGTGCAGGACCAGCACGGGACGCGGCGAGACCTCCGCACGGCGCATCTCGCCGAAGACCTGCGGCTCGGGCACGCGCGGACCCATGCGCGTCGACTCCATCTCCGCACGAAACGCCGCGGTGTGTTCCGGCGGCAAGGGCGGCAGGTCGAGCCACGTGGTTTCCGCGGGTGCGCTCTCCAGCAGCCCCACCTCGGCATGTTCGGCGTCGAGGAACCAGAGCGAGCCGACGCGGAACAGGCGCTGGCTGGACGGAACATCGGGAAGCAACTTCTGGCTACCGTCCTTTTCCAGGTGCCAGCGCCAGCGCAGTGCCTGGGGCTTGCCCCGTGACAGCTGCAATCCGGCCACGCCACCGAAGAAGCAAGGCGCGGAGTCGAGCACCTCGGCCAACAGCTGGTCGCCCAGCGCGCCGGTGAACCGGGCGTAGCTGCGGCTCTTGCGCAGGGTTTGCGGCAAGCCCAGCAGCGTGGCGGCGAGGCGCTTCTCGTTCACGCTCAACGAGGTGTCGGACAGATGGCGGCTGTCCAGCGGCAAGGGCCGCGAATAACGGCCGTCCGCACCTACCGTGAGAAGGACGGGCGCGACATCCAGGTGGGCCGCCGGCTCGTGGTCGTCGTTGACGCCTTCGAGGAAGAAGCCAAGCACCATGCTATCGGCGGGCACCGCGATGACCGGTTCGTCGAGTGCGCGCCGCCATGCCTGCGGGAGCGATCCCGCCGTGTCGTCCCGCCTGCGCTTGTCGTCCGGCTGATGCATCCGTAGCGTTCCCGCCCGCGCGACCAAAACAGGAAGCTTAGCAAAGGCGGGAGAAGGAACCCGTAGGATTTTTTACCCGACGGACCGCCCCGGTTCAGCGAGCGGGGAGATGCCGTGGCCGTCAGCCGCGGCGGTGCGGAAACAGGTCGACCGGATACTCGGCCTTCTGCTCGCGCCCCATGAGCGCGCGCAGACCTTCGGCCGGCGTGACCTCGCCATGCAGCACGGCGCGCACGGCGGCCGAAATCGGCAAATCCAGCCCGTGGAACCCTGCCAGCCTTGCCACTTCGTCGGCGGTGACGACACTTTCGACCACCTGCCCGATCTGGCGCACGGCCTCGTCGAGCGGGATGCCCTTGCCCAGGGCGAGGCCCAGGCGCCGGTTGCGCGACAGGTCGCCGGTGCAGGTAAGCACCAGGTCGCCCAGGCCGGCGAGGCCCATCAGGGTTTCCGCGCGCGCGCCGAGCGCCACGCCGAGGCGCAGCATCTCGTTCATGCCACGGGTGATGAGGCCAGCCCGCGCGTTGAGCCCGAGTTCCATGCCGTCGGCGACCCCCGTGGCGACGGCGAGGACGTTCTTCATCGCGCCGCCGAGTTCGGCACCGAGGATGTCGTTACCCGTATAGGCCCGGAAGTTGGGTGCGTGCAGGAGCACGGCCAGTTCCTTGCCGAAGGCTTCGTCCGTGGCATGCACCGTCACGGCGCTGGGCAGGCCGGCGGTCACCTCGCGGGCGAACGACGGACCGGTGACCACGGCCGCGGGCCGCCCCGGCAGTTTCTCGTCGACCAGTTCGTGCAGGAAACGACCCGTGCCGGTTTCGAACCCCTTGGTGGCCCACGAAACCTTCGCGCCAGGATCGAGCAGGGGCACGATCTGGTCGAGCAACGCGGCAAACGCATGGCTGGGCACGACCAGCAGGACGATGTCGGCACCGCGCAGCACGGTGGCGAGATCGGCCTCGTATACGAGCTCCGGCGGCAGGTCGAGATCGGGCAGGTAACGCAGGTTGCGCCTTGCCGACGCCATGGCCGCCAAGGCTTCCGCATCGCGTCCCCACAATCGCGTGGGGACGTCGTTACGGGCCAGGAGCGCGGCCAGTGCGGTCCCCCATGACCCGGCGCCGAGAACGGCGACGGTGGGTCGGGAAGTGGGACTCATCGCTCAGCTGTTGAGCGGATGGGCCCCGGCGCCTTCGAGCTGCTGGCGCTGCTGTTCGGCGTAGAGGGCATCGAAATTGATCGGCTGGAGCAGGAACGGCGGGAAGCCACCCTCCTGGATCATGGACGACACCATCTGGCGCGCATACGGGAACAGCAGGTTCGGGCAGTACGAGCCCAGGATGCCGTCGCGGTCGTCATTGGTGAAGCCGCCGATACCGAAGATGCCGGCCTGGTGCACTTCTGCCAGGTAAGCCGTGCGCTCGCCCAGGTTGCAGGTGAGCGTGAGGCTGAGCACGACTTCGAAGAGATCGTTGCCGAGGTCGACGGCCTTGTGACCGAGGTTGAGCTGGACCTGGGGCTGGGCCTCGGTCTCGCCCATTTCCTGGAACACCTGGGGGGCGTTCGGGGCTTCGAAGGAGGCGTCCTTCACATAGATCTTCTGCAGCACGAGCTGCGGCTGGCCGGCCTGGCCGTTGGCGGTGATTTCTGCCATTGCGTGGTCCTCGAAAAGGCGTCGTGTGGTCTGATTGCGTGCCAGTGGCACGAAAGCGGGGATTGTTTCACACAACCCGCCGCGCCGCACAGTCCGGCTTGCGCCAACGTGTGGGATTCTGAGAGAATGCCCGGCTTCCCTATGCCGACCCGACACGTCGGGCAGGCCCGTCATGCGATGCGGGCCCCATCGGCGGAAGCGCTCCACCCGCCAGCCATCGCGTGGCGACCCGTTTCCCGGGTCGCGGCTGGGCCGTCGCCGTCCTGGCCAAAGGATGGTCCAACGAATCTAGAGGAGGCCACCATGGCCCGTAGATGCCAAGTCACCAATAAGGGTGTGCAGACCGGTAACAACGTCTCGCACGCGAACAACAAGACCCGTCGCCGCTGGTTGCCGAACCTGCACGAGCGCCGCTTCTGGGTCGCCAGCGAGAACCGCTGGGTGAAGCTCCGCGTTTCCAACCACGCGCTGCGCACCATCGACAAGAACGGCATCGAAGCCGTGCTGGCCGACCTCCGTTCCCGCGGCGAAAAGATCTAAGGAGATCGAACCATGGCAAGCAAGCGCGATAAGCACCGCCTGATTTCCACCGCGGGCACCGGTCATTTCTACACGACCACCAAGAACAAGAAGAACACGCCGGAAAAGATGGTCTTCATGAAGTACGACCCCGTCGTCCGGAAGCACGTGGAATACAAGGAAGGCAAGATCAAGTAACGCACCGCGTTCAACGCGCAGCGTTTCCTGACTTCGAAGAACCCGCCTCACGGCGGGTTTTTTTGTGGCCCGGCTTCGCCCGTGGTTGGGGTGGCGGCCGACGGCTCTCCCAAACACGGAGGGGTCGCGTGGCCCAAGCAACGCCCGCGACCCGGGCGGATGCCGTCTCCGTGTGAAACACCCTCACGCGGGCGGGAAGCGGTAGGCAGCACGGAGAGCGGCACGCGATACGTGGCGAGCGTCGCTTTTCCCACCAACCCACCCCAGGGTCGAGAGAGCTGCCGGGCGCCGCCCTCGGCGCGACATTAGGAGCCGAGGACGGGCGGGCGGAGAAGGCCCTGTCTCTTATACACATCT